>QCQS01000011.1 GCA_003212115.1 Prochlorococcus sp. AG-455-E15
GAAAGCAGATAAATAGGAGTAAGTATTACACCGATAGCTGCTAAAGAGGCCATCACTACCCTAAACGGTAGTGTATACACTTCATCAGTAACAAATCCTGTAAATACCATCAATTCGGAAACAAATCCGCTCATACCAGGTAAAGCCAGGGAAGCTAGGGAGCAAGCAGTCCATAGGGCAAACATGATTCTCATTTTTTGTCCTACACCACTCATTTCATCAAGTTTAAGAGTCTTTGTTCTGTCATAGGTAGCACCAACAAGAAAAAATAAACTTGCACCGATTAATCCATGACTAACCATTTGCAGCATAGCTCCGCTTGTTCCAAGGCTACTAAAACTCCCTATTCCAATAAGAACGAAACCCATATGACTTATCGAACTGTATGCAATTTTTCTTTTTAGATTTCTTTGAGCAAAAGAAGTTAATGCAGCATAAATTATATTGACTACCCCTAGAACTATTAATAATGGGGCAAATTGAGCATGAGCAACAGGTAATAATTGTGCATTAAATCTTAAAAGAGCATATCCTCCCATCTTTAATAAAATTCCTGCTAGAAGCATATGAACTGGAGCTGTAGCCTCTCCATGAGCATCTGGAAGCCAAGTATGAAGGGGTACTATTGGAAGTTTCACACCAAATGCAATTAAAAGCCCTATGTAACATAATATTTGGAATTTTTGACTAAAATCTTGAGCTGCCAAGTGAGAAAACTCAAAGTTAGGAATTTCTGTACCATAGAAACCCATTGCTAAAGCTGCAAGAAGAATGAAGATAGAACTGCCAGCTGTATAAATAATGAATTTTGTTGCTGCATATTGTCTATTTTTGCCGCCCCATATAGCCAGTAATAAATAAACGGGAATTAACTCAAGTTCCCAAGTTAGAAAGAATAAAAGCATATCTTGTACGGCGAACACGGCGATTTGCCCACCATCCATAACCAATATCAAAAAGAAAAATAACTTTGGTTTGAACTTGACTGGCCATGCAGCGAGAACTGCTAAAGCAGTTATAAAACTTGTCAATAATATTAAAGGCATAGAAATGCCATCAGCGCCCACAGACCAAGTAAGACCTAAATCAGGGAGCCAACTAATATTTTCTTTAAGTTGAACATTTTCGTTACTAATATCAAAGCCATTTATATATGAACCTACAGTTATTAAAAAAGTAATTAATGCAATAGATAATGCAAACCATCTCACCTCTTTGCCATCCCCTTTATCTGGGAAAAAAGGTATCACAAATGCGCTACCAATTGGGAATAAAATTGAAGCAGATAACCAAGGAAAATTAGACAATCCAGCTCCCAAAGTTCCCAACATTTGTGTCGCAGAATGTGTATAAAAATAAGTACTCAATTTAATAAGAAATTTATCTTAAATAAAGTCTAGAAATTTTCTGTATTTTTTCACCCCAATGAACAGTGAAGACACACAATTGTAACTAAGAAACTTGAGGAGATTGAAAACCGAATATAGCAACTAGTAAAATTACACCACCAAAAACAATAAGCGCATAAAATTGAGCCCTACCAGTCTCAAAATATTTTAAACCTTCTCCACTACCTAAAGTTACAAGTCCAGTAAGGTTTACAACGCCATCAACAACCTTAGAATCAACCTCTAAAACTTCTTTAGCAAGTTTTCTACTACCCTTAACAAAAAGTTTTTCATTAATATCATCTAGATACCATTTATTGGATAAAAATTTATTTACAGTAGGAAACTTTTCAGCAAATAAAAATGATAAATTAATTTTTTTCACAAAATATGCCTGATAAGCAATAATAATTCCAGCTGATGCAATAAGTACTGACGCAAGTGCTAAAGGCAAAAATTCTTTTAATTCGAAGGCTTTTGCAGCAGTCTCTGCTTCTTCAGGATCTAGCAAATTTGCAATTTTGCTATCCCATGGAAGTCCCATAAAACCGATTATTACAGACGGTACTGCTAGAAATACCAAGGGGAATGTCATTGACCAGGGTGACTCATGAATAGAGCCATGTTCTTCATGCTCTTCTTCATTTTCATCATCTAGGTTTGTTTTAGAGGCTATTAGAAGCTCTTTTTGCAATTCTTTATTCTCACCTCTGAAATCTCCTTCAAATGTCAAAAAATAAAGCCTAAACATATAAAAAGCAGTCATACCTGCTGTTAGAAGTCCTACAAACCAAAAAGCTGGAAATGATATAAAAGCATTACCGAGTATCTCATCTTTACTCCAAAAACCTGCCAATGGGGGTATTCCACTAATTGCTACACAACCTATTAAAAATGTTGTTGCTGTATATGGCATTTTTTTTCGTAAACCGCCCATCAATCTCATATCTTGAGCTAATACAGGCTGATGGCCAACTACTTCTTCCATAGCATGTATTACTGAACCAGATCCCAAAAATAGCATTGCTTTAAAGCAAGCATGAGTTACTAAATGAAAAATTCCTGCTACTGGTGCTCCACAACCCATTGCGAGCATCATATAACCAAGTTGAGAAACTGTGCTATAAGCTAAACCTTTTTTTAAATCCATTTGGGTCAAAGCTATAGAAGCTCCTAAAAAACAAGTAATGGTTCCAACTAAAGCGATAATGAACTGAATAGAGGGGAATATTGAATACAAAGGCTGGAGTCTTGCTACGAGAAATATTCCTGCTGCAACCATGGTTGCAGCATGGATAAGTGCAGATATAGGTGTCGGGCCTTCCATTGCATCAGGCAACCATACATGAAGAGGAAACTGAGCAGATTTTGCCATTGGTCCTAAAAAAACTAAAAAACAAAGTAGTAATGCAGCCCAAATGGGTATCGAATTGTCAGCTATTGATTGAGAAATTCCAGTAGCTATTTCATTAAAATCAAAACTATTTGTTGCCCAAAATAGGCCAAGAATTCCTAATAATAAGCCAAAGTCTCCCACTCTATTAACAACGAATGCTTTTTGTGCAGCGTGTGCAGCGCCATCCCTGTCATACCAAAAACCAACCAATAAATAAGAACACATCCCAACTAATTCCCAAAAAACATAAATTTCTAATAAATTCGGACTAACTATCAATCCCATCATTGAACTACTAAATAATGCTAAATATGTAAAAAATCTGACATAACCTTTGTCGTGCGCCATATAACCATGAGAGTAAATCATTACCAGCAAAGTTATTGTAGTTACTAGCGCAAGCATTACACTACCCAAAGGATCAAGTACAAATCCCATTGGAATTGTGAAATCCCCAGCATTAGCCCATACAAATAATTTTTCTACTGATTGATAACCATTAACTTGTTCAATTAAAGCTTTATAACTTATTACCGCAGAAATCCCTACGAAAGAAATTAGAGCTACAGAAACAATTTCTCTTGAATTATTAATTTTCTTGTTGATGCTTATTAGTCCTAAGCCAGAAAGCACTGCTCCAATAAGTGGGAAAACAGGAATTAACCAGGCAATTTCTGAAGCTTGTGGCATATTTTAAAGAATTTGTATTATGATTTTAGACCGTCAATTGAAAAATTCAGACAAAAATGATGAATTAAATGTTTTAACAGCAATATTTATATATTGATGAGACCACCAAAGTACACCTATCGCAATTAATATACCAAATTGAGATAACCTAAAAAATTCTTTAATCTTAAATTCTTGCCTCCCCTCAAGTATTGCCAAGAAGGGGATTATAGAAGTACTTTTTTTAAAATTTTCAAATTCTTCTCCAAATCTATTTGATAATCTCTTATCTCCATGCCAGATTGCAAAAAGATGATGCAAAACTAAGCCAATAGAAGTTAATAATGTGAAGGATGTACCAATCCATAAAGTATGAGCAAAACACCAAATTATCTGACCAAATGCTTGCGGATGTCTTGTGATTCGCATTATCCCAGTTCCATAGATTCGTACTTTAGGTTTTAAAACGGAAGGAATTTCTAGCAAATTGTAAGTAGCAGGATATAAAAACAAAAAACTTATTGCAGTTAAGAACCAAACGAGCATAAAAACAAAATTATTGCCCTGTAAATTCCATAATCGAATTCCGTCATATCTATGAGCCAAAAAATAACTAATCAAGATAATTGCAGATGGCAAACTTAAAAAAACAAAACATAACCGCCATAATCTCGGACCCATAATAGATTCTGCTTTGATTCTTAAAGCAGCTCCCCCACTATGAATTACCGCAAAAATCAAAATCAAAAGTAAGATAATTAGAGAAGTTTTATGAGTCTCCATATATTTAAATTGTCCAAATAATTTTTGTTCTTAACAAGAATGCGCTGAAGCATTAGAATTATAAGAAATTGTAGGCATAAATAGATGCCAGAATTACCATTTACTCTCGACCAATTAAGAATACTAAAAGCTATAGCAGCTCAAGGAAGTTTTAAAAAAGCTGCAGATATTTTATATGTAACCCAACCTGCCGTAAGTTTACAAATACAAAATTTAGAGAAACAACTCGAAATCACAATTTTCGACAGAGGTGGTAGGAAAGCCCTATTGACTGAAGCAGGGAGACTATTACTTGAATATTGTGAACGAATTTTGAATCAATGCGACGAAGCTTGCAAAGCTATTGAAGATTTAAATAGCTTAAAAGGTGGAACTCTTGTCATCGGAGCAAGCCAAACAACGGGCACCTATTTAATGCCGAGGATGATAGGACTATTCAGACAAAAATACCCTGATGTATCCGTTCAGCTTCAGGTCCACAGTACTAGAAGAACTGGTTGGAGTGTCGCTAATGGACAAATTGACTTAGCTATTATTGGCGGACAATTACCTGGAGATTTAGAAAATTTGCTACAAGTAATACCCTACGCCACAGATGAATTAGCATTAGTTTTACCCTCTAAACACCCACTTTCGACCAAAAAAGAGCTTTTAAAAGAAGACTTATACAAATTAAATTTTGTAACATTAGACTCTCAATCTACAACAAGAAAAGTTGTTGACAAACTACTTCAAGACTCTGGGCTTGATATTCAAAGATTAAAAATTGAGATGGAACTCAACTCTCTTGAAGCAATCAAAAACGCAGTTCAATCAGGATTAGGAGCTTCCTTTTTGCCTGTTGTTTCTATTGAAAGGGAATTATCTGCTGGAACAATCCACAAAGCATTTGTTGCTGACTTAGAAGTTAAGAGAGAACTTAAATTAATTACTAATCCTTCAAGATATACATCAAGAGCATCAGAGGTGTTTAAAAAATACATTCTGCCACAATTTGCTAGTTTAGAAAGCCCTTTAAGGCATATATAATTTGATTAAAACTGAATTGCTTCTTTATTAATACCGACCCCTCCATCTTCGGCTTGTCCATCGCCTTTTATTATAAATTTATTTTCATTTACATCAGTCTGATAAACGCACTTAACTATTGGCTTATCTCTTATAGATCCAATATAAGCAAAAGTATTCATCCTTTGCTTACATTCTCTTACATCTTCATTACTAATTGCTCCCTGTTTTTGTAAAACTGTCCAATTCTCTCGTCTAATCACGCAACCTGGCTGAAGAGCTGGTTGCGTTACAAAACTCGTAGATGGATTCAGAGTTGTATACATTTCAACATCAATTACAAAAGCACTAGCTCCCCATTGTCTACAAAATTCAGGGTCAGGGACAGCCATATCTAATTGTTGTTGACTAGCTATGTTTCCCTGTCCACCATCTGTTGTACTTGTAATAGCACTCCCAATACCAACACCTAAAATTAGTACTCCCGCAAGTACAGCAATGGTTCCAGTACTGAAGTTGATTTTTTGTTCTGAAGAAGCAGGCAATCTACTATTTCTTTGTCCATACGAATCCATATCTCTTGGATTTGGAGGGTAATAATTTCTATTTGAGCCTCGCCTTGGCCTTCTATTTGGAGATGATCTATTCACAGCACTTCATTTGTTTTTGGTAAACCCATTGAATAATTCATTACTCTACATTCTGGGTTATAACTTAGCTGACCATTTTGAAGCAAAAATTTGATTAAACATTCGATTTCTGATCCAATTTTTCGAAGTTCATAATCATCTAAATCTCTTCCTGCTCTCTCTCTAATTAAGTCATTGAATTTTTCATTTATTTTGTTTAAAGAACTTTCGTTCCAAATAAATTCGTTATCAGGATCTAAATCAAGAGTCAGTTTGTTGGGATGAAACCGTAATTCCTTATCAACAACTTCGGCAGTAAAGATTCTTACATGTCTAGTAGTAGATTTTAAGAGCATTTTTTCCATAATTTTGCGAAATAATCAACGAAAAAAACTATTATGTTCTAACTTTAATGTAGCTTATTAGTAAGTGTTAATTTATTTCTTGATTTTATAATGCGTGTTGTAATTGCTGGTGCAGGTTTAGCAGGTTTATCTTGTGCTAAATATTTAGTGGATAATGGTCACATTCCAATTGTACTTGAAGCTAGAGATGTGCTAGGCGGGAAAGTTGCCGCATGGAAAGATGAAGATGGAGATTGGTATGAAACTGGTTTACATATATTTTTTGGAGCATACCCAAATATGTTGCAACTTTTCAAGGAATTAGATATAGAAGATAGACTCCAATGGAAAAGTCATTCAATGATTTTTAATCAGCCATCAGAGCCAGGAACTTACAGTAGATTTGACTTCCCAGATATACCAGCTCCCATAAATGGAGTTTCAGCAATATTAAGCAATAATGATATGCTTTCATGGAATGAAAAGATTTTATTTGGATTAGGTTTAGTGCCTGCAATGTTGAGAGGCCAAAAGTACTTAGATAAATGCGATACAAAATCATGGACAGATTGGCTAAAAGAGCACAATATCCCAGAAAGAGTTAATGATGAGGTATTTATAGCGATGAGTAAAGCTCTTAATTTCATTGGACCGGATGAAATATCATCTACAGTTTTATTAACAGCATTAAATAGATTTTTACAAGAAAAAAATGGCTCTAAAATGGCATTCCTTGACGGAGCTCCTCCAGAAAGACTATGCCAACCAATGGTTGATTATATTACTGCTCGTGGTGGTGAAGTTCATATGAATAGTCCATTAAGGGAAATCAATCTTAATGATGACAGCACTGTTAAAAGTTTTACTGTCGCTTCTTTAGATAACAACGAAAAGAAAGAGCTAACAGCTGATGCTTATGTAAGTGCTATGCCCGTAGATCTATTTAAATTAATGATCCCAAAACAATGGAAAGGATTAGATGCATTTTCTAAATTAGATGGTTTAAATGGTGTGCCAGTCATTAATATCCATCTATGGTTTGACAAAAAATTAACAGATATTGATCATTTATTATTCAGCAGATCACCTCTCCTCAGTGTTTATGCAGATATGAGTATCACCTGCAAAGAATATGAAGATCCAAATAGATCAATGCTTGAATTAGTTTTTGCACCAGCAAAAGATTGGATAAGTAGGAGTGATCAGGATATTGTTGATGCAACTATGGAGGAGCTAAAAAAATTATTCCCAACGCATTTCATGGGAGACGATAAAACAAACTTACGAAAATATAAAGTAGTCAAAACTCCAAGATCTGTTTATAAAGCAGTTCCTGGATGCCAAGACTTCAGACCTAGTCAAAAATCTCCTATAAAAAACTTCTTTTTAGCAGGTGATTATACTATGCAAAAATATTTAGCATCTATGGAAGGAGCTGTTTTAAGTGGTAAATTATGCGCGGAATCAATCAATAAGGAGTATTCCAAGAACTCTCAAAATGTTACTCTATAACATTTGCAACATCCTTACATTCAGCTAAAACTTTTTGAAAAATTCAATTTCTCAACTAGATCAAGCATACGAGATATGCCGACAAGAAACTCAAAAATGGGCTAAAACTTTTTACTTGGGTACTCTTCTATTACCTCTAGAAAAGAGAAAAGCTATTTGGGCTATTTACGTATGGTGTAGAAGAACAGATGAAATAATGGATAGCGTAGAAGCCTCAACCAAATCACGAGATGAGCTTTCGGACAATTTAGATGAATGGGAAGAAAACACTAAAAATGTATTTAAAGGAAATATTAAATCTGAATTAGACTCAGTTTTATTAGATACCATCGAAAAATATCCTCAAAGTATCCAACCCTATTTAGATATGATAGATGGCCAGAGAATGGATCTTAATAAATTTAGATACAAAGATTTTGATGAATTAAAACTCTATTGTTATAGGGTTGCAGGAACTGTTGGTTTAATGACTCAAAATGTTATGGGGATTGATAGTGCTTATACATCAGCTCCATGGAGTGCCATGCCAGACCCATCTGAAGCAGCTATAGCTCTAGGAATTGCAAATCAATTAACTAATATATTAAGAGATGTGGGGGAAGATAGACACAGAGGAAGAATTTATCTCCCGCAAGCGGATATTGAAAAATTTAATTATTCTGAAGAAGATCTTTTAAAAGGAAAAATAAACAAGCAGTGGAAAGAACTGATGAACTTTCAATTGACCAGGGCTCGTGAATGGTTCAAAAAGTCTGAGGATGGTATTAAGTGGCTATCTTCTGATGCAAGATGGCCTGTATGGACGTCTCTTCGTCTGTATAGAGGAATATTAGATTCTATTGAAAGATTAGATTATGATGTTTTTAATAATAGGGCTTTTGTAAAAAATTCAGTAAAAGCCCTTGAGATTCCAATATCTTTTTTAATTTCTCGAATTAAGTAACTAGGCAGGCGTCTTTTGATTAGCCAACAAATCCTTTAATTTAGATAATTCTCCAGCCCATCTTGGATCAGGAGCTTCGAGGTTAGGAGCATCACTATGGACAATTTTCTTAAAGTCTTTCCTCTTCTTATTTTTGTTCAATTTTCCCCCAGTTCTTTTATTTGAAGCAGAATCTTTCTTTTCTGATAGCTCTACTCTTAATTTAGAGCCATTAAACTCGAAACCGTTTAACTTTTGAATTAATAAATTAGCATTATCTTCATTATTAGCCGTTGCGAAACCAAACCCTCTGCATTCTTTAGTTTCCTTATCTAGAACTGCTTTAAATCTAATGGAATCAGAAACTGACTTTAAAAGTGTATCAAATTCTTTTGGATTAAATCCTTGTGGTAAATTGCCAATGTAAATGCGAATGCTCATAAATTTTTAAAAATGATTTTGAAGTCTGTACTTCTAAACAAAACTAAGCTATGTGTATTTAATCACATTTTGGTGCATTTTGTTCAATCCATTGCTTTGCTTTATAAATAGCTTCATCAAAATTATTTAACCTCTTATATGCAAGTTCCTCAGAAAGATACTCTAAAAGCTCTCCTAAGATAGGCCCTTCCTTTATTTTTAAATTTTTTTTGATTACATCACCACTAAGCAAGTTTGAAGGATGAAATAATTTATCATCATTGTCACGCCATCTACGAAGCCAATTTAATCGTAAGTTTTGGGGTAAATGAAAAATAAAAGTTGGAAAAAACATCTCTAATTCTTTATGTAATGCAAATCTATCTGATTCAGTTAATTGAGCGATATTTTTTTTCTCTAACAAAAAGTGCCATTTTCTTAATAGCTTAGTTTTTTTAATTTCAGCTTTACTAAATTTCAGTTTCTCCAAAGATATAACATCTAAAATTTGAGTAATAAAAAATGAAGGTAAAAATTTTTCTTTTTCTTCCTGATTAAGTTCTTCATAATTAATTTTCTCTAAATCCAAAAAAAAAGAATCTTCAGATAAATTATCATTAGCAAATATATTCAATTTTTTTATCAACAATACTGCATCAAAAGCATTGTCTCCATGAACTATTTTCTGTATTTCATAATTAATTCTCTCCTTAGCAACAAGATATAATTTCCCTTTATTTTCTTTAATGAAAGTAATTAAATTATGATCAACATTAAAATTCAATTCTGAAACAAATCGAAAACATCTTAAAATTCGTAAAGGGTCATTTAATAAATTATTTTCAGAATGAGTTCTAAGCAAAGAAATCTCAAGGTCTTTAAGACCATTTAATGGATCAAACAAACTCTTCTTATCAAATAAAAAAGCAATTGAATTGATCGAAAAGTCTCTAGAACATAAATCTCCTTCTATGGAAGATGAAACTTGATTAGCAATATCAATGTAAATATTATTAAGAATAATTCTTACTACTTCTCTTTTTTTATCTAAAATTATAAACTTAGATCCAGTATTATCTGCAATCTTTTTCCCAATTTCAATTGCATTTAAAGGTACCACAATATCAACATCTAACTTTTCAGTTTTTCTTCCCAAAATAATATCTCTTATATAACCACCAACCAAATATGATCCTTTAGGTAGAAAACCTAAGATTAAATCCAAATTATGAAATTTTATACTTGTTTCTAATTCATCAATTATTAGTGTATGATCTGTGTGAGAGCTATTTTTCATATTATTTATTATGTGCATTTGCATCAACTGTAAATGGGTTGATAGATGTATCACATATCATGATGTTGAGAATAATCATGGTGTTGATCATATTTGTGATCTACCTGATTTTAAAGCAAAAAAACCATTCATTCATGTCAATATAGTTAAAGATAATAATGGTGATTATAAAACTGATTGGGATGTTCAATCTTGTGAAAGTTTTGAAAATGAATTTGGTAAATGGTCTAAGTGTAATCCAGGCATGGAATTACCTGTTTAAAGGTAATAGATGACAAATAAACTCAATCACGGAGAAATTAACTCTACATTAGTGATTCATAGTACAGACAACTCTTTTGGCTTTGGGTTTAGAAAAAACAATACCCTTGAATCTGATGAATTATTTATCAAAAAATTTGATAATGACCTTTGCAACAACTTAATTAATGATCTTAACAAATTCATTTCCAAAGAAAATTTACAAAAAATAAATAAGTTATCTGTCAGCATAGGGCCAGCAAACTTTAATGCTTCACGACTAGTTGTGGTTTTAGCAAGAACCATCTCACAACAAATAAATTGTCCTCTAGACAGTTTTAGTTCTTTTGAAATAATGGCAAAAAGAATTGCTTTAAAAAATAATATCTTTACAAACAAAAATTCATTTTGGATTTATAAAAAATTAAAACGAAAGGGTGTAATTGCAGGTAAATATGAAATTTGTCTTAAAGAAAGAAACTCCTCGGATCTAATAATTAGAGAAACAGTTTTACCAAAAGTTGTCAAAGAACTTGAGAGTAAACAACTTACTTTTGAGGCTAATTATGATGATAAAGAAGATTTAAAAGAACTATTAAACTTAGCAAATAAAAATTTATTAAGTTCAAATTTAGATTCCTGGAGAAAAGTTTTACCTCTTTACCCTCATTCTCCAATTCACTAAATATTCATCCAATCAAATTATTAATTTTATCTTGAAGGTACATTGTTACATAATTAAGATCATCTCTTGATGAACTCTGTGGAGGTTGAACAGGTTTTCCCACTTTAATAACTATTTTTGAAAACAAAGGAATAAAGAATTTAAATCTTATTATTCTATGAGAATTAACTATTGCAACAGGCAATAATAGTTTTTGATTTTTAAAGGCTAATAATGCTGCACCTTGTTTGGGCTTATTCACTCGA
The DNA here is from genome assembly GCA_003212115.1 of Prochlorococcus sp. AG-455-E15. Classification (GTDB taxonomy): domain Bacteria; phylum Cyanobacteriota; class Cyanobacteriia; order PCC-6307; family Cyanobiaceae; genus Prochlorococcus_A. The sequence continues at coordinate 11,539 of QCQS01000011.1, forward strand.
CCATTTTTTTGACGCGTACCATCAATAAATATTCCAATACAATTATCATTTGATAATTTTGTACACGCAGTTTTAATGGTATTTTTATCAACAATCCCTCTTTTTACAGGGTAAGCTCCACAAGCCTTGATAATAAACCCAAGTAAAGGTATTTTAAATAGCTCTGCCTTGGCCATGAAAGATATATTGCGTCCAAGAGCATGTCCTAATAAAGGAGGATCAAGCAAAGAACCATGATTAGAAACCATTATAAAAGAATTGTTTTGCGGAATATTTTCTCTACCTATTAAATGACCTCTAAAAACAAATTTATAAATTGGTAATACAAAAAGTTTGCTAACTAATTGATAGATGATTTTTTGAAAAACATCATTTTTCATACTTGATTAATAAGTTATTTGATTAGAAGATGAAACTTGAGAAATTTTTAAATCTTTCATATGTCTTTTTGCTAAACCGCTAAGCACATTTGATGGGCCAACTTCAACAAAATGAAGATCATTATCTTTTGCCATTAAATCCATAGTTTCTCGCCACCTGACGCCATTGCACATTTGATTTACCAATCTAGTTTTAAGCTCATCAGGATCGTCACATAATGAAGGTTCATAATTACTTATTACTGGGAAAGAAGGATTGTTAAAATTAATATGTTTTAAATACTCAGAAAATTTAAGTGCAGGCTCGTCCATGAATGGAGAATGAAATGCACCTGAAACATTTAATTTTAGGAATCTTTTACAAGAAATTTCTTTCGATAAATTATCTAAATCTTCGTTAGATCCAGATAAGACAACTTGGGAAGAACTATTATCATTTGCAATTACAACATCTTTACTTTTTTTAACTAATAAATCAAGTTCGTTTCTATCAAAACCAATTACTGCTGCCATAGATCCTTGCCCAGCATTTACCATTAATTGAGATCTTACTTTTATTAGTGATACGCAGTCTTCGAATGAAAAAACATCCGCACAATATAATGCAGTTATTTCTCCCAGACTATGCCCAGCAACATAAGTTGGTTCAAAACCATTTTCTTTTAGGGCATCTAATAAAATTGATTCAACCAAATAAAGACAGATTTGTGTATTTATTGTATTATTCAAATCATTAAGAGGACTTGTTGGATCAGAGTTTAATTCACAAATTTCAAATAAATTTCTCTCAAATATCTCAGAAGCATAACTAAACCTCTCTTTTGCGTTCGGCAAATTCTCAATTTGTTTTGCCATTCCAATTTTTTGCGAACCCTGTCCGGGGAATACCCATGCAACTGTCATAATGTTCCTATTTTGTTTTTAACCCCATTTAATTAGGGCTGCACCCCAACTTAGCCCAGCACCGAAACCACTTGTAGCAATAATATCATTTTGTTTAATTCTATAATCTCTTACAGCCTCATCCATCATTAGTGGAATTGTTGCTGCGGAAGTATTACCATATTTTTCTAAATTGCTAAGAATCTTTTCTTTTGGAATTTTTAACCTTTCTCCTACAGAATCCAATATTCTTTGATTAGCTTGATGCAGCAAAAGCCAATCAACTTGATCAGAATTATATTTCATTTTTTTTAACAACTTTTCAAGAATTAGGGGAACTTCTTTAACTGCGAATTTATAAACTTCCTGACCATTCATCTGAATTTCAGAAAAACCTCCACTTAAAAAGTCAATTTCATCAACTATTGAATCCTTTTTATTTTTTGATGGAAGATTAAGAAAAGAACCCCTCCCCCCATCAGTTCTCATATCAAAACCTATAAAATTGTCAAATTCATTTGTGGCTTCAATTGCTAATGCACCAGCACCATCTCCAAAGAGAATACAACTTCTTCTATCGTTCCAATCAACAAAACTTGATAATTGATCTGCTCCAATAACAACAGCCCTTTTAAAACTACCCCCTTTTAAAAATTTTGAAGCTGTTATTAAGGCAAACAAAAAACCACTACAAGCTGCAGTTAAATCGAAAGCCACAGCATTAGCTGCTCCTAATTTAGCTTGAATAGATGGGGCTGATCCAAATAAATCATGCGGAGTAGAAGTAGCTAAAATAATCAAATCAATCGTATTAATATCCCAATTAGCCATTTCTATAGCAGTTAGAGCAGCCTGATAACCCATCTCATTAACATTATCTTTTACGCTAGAGATTCTTCTCTCAGAAATGCCAGTTCTAGATTGTATCCATTCATTGCTTGTATCAACCTTTTGACTAATTTTTTGATTGGTTAGGATTTGATCAGGTACATAACTTCCGCTTCCCTTGAATGACACACCAATCTGATTAAAATTTATTCCTTCCAAAAGAGTTTTTTTAGTTACTTCTATTAGTCAAACATAAATTTGACTCAATATGTTTTATGAATTTAAAACTTGAAGCTTTTGCAGTTGATTTAAATTGTCCATAACACCATGATTCACTGCAGAGTGAGCCAAGCGAAGAGCGCTAACTACTGATAAAGATTTGCTACTTCCATGACCAATAACGCAAATACCATTTACCCCAAGTAATAAAGCTCCTCCGTGTTCGGCATGATCTAACCTTTTCTTAATTCTGAGTAGATTACTTTTTAAAAAAGCTGAACCAACTTTCCCCCGCCTACCGCGTGGCAGCTCAGATCTCAAAATATCTAATAAAACTCCTCCCACAGATTCAAGAAATTTTAATAATATATTTCCAGTAAATCCATCACAGACTACTACGTCGAAACTACCTGATAATACATCTCGCCCTTCACAATTACCACCAAAATCAAAACTTTTTTCAGAAGATAATAATTCAAATGTTTTTAGGGATAAATCATTACCTTTACATTCTTCTTCTCCGATATTTAAGAGGCCAATTCTTGGTTTTTGTACTTGTAGAACATCTTTTGCATAAATATTACCTAAAAGAGCAAATTGATGCAGATAAGATGGCTTACAATCAGTATTTGCACCGACATCTAAAACTAAAACCGGACGAGTTTGATCCCTTGTTGGAAACAATGCTCCTATAGCTGGTCTATCAATCCCTTTCAATCTCCCAATTCTAAATATGGCAGAAGCCATCATGGCGCCTGAATTACCCGCTGAGTAGACAGCTTCAGCTTTATTATTTCTCACTAAATCCATTGCAACGTTTATACTTGCATTTTTCCTTTTTCTAACTGCGGTAGCTTCTTCATTCATCCCAATAGGATCTCCACTATCAATTAATTCAAGACGATTATTATCTATTTCGTTTTCTAATAATTCTGCTAAACCAGTTTTTTCTGCAGCATCTTTAACTTTTTCGATTTTGCCGACAAACTTTATATTTATTGGAAATCTACTTATAGCTTCTAGGCAACCCTCAAGAATTGGACCAGGCGCAAAATCTCCACCCATCCCATCAACTGCGATCCAAATTCTTTTAGATTGAGATTCCTCCACCCTATCTAAAATATTATCGTTATTTTGTAATCTTTTTAATGGGTCAAAAACTAATGGCTGTAATGTATTTTTAGCTATTGAACTAGCATTTGAAACTACACTACTAGCAGTATTTACAACAGATTCAGCACTTGAAACTACATTACCTGCAACATTACCTGCAACGTTACTAGCTGTAGTGACTACTGATCCAGCACCAGAAACCATATTACCCGCAACATTACTAGCGGTTGCTGCAGAACTTGCAGCAGTATCAACTATAGAAGTGACAGCCGAATTTCTTTTATACCAGATAACTAATCTTCTAATAGCTCTTGACTTATTAATTTTTTGCGATGTTTCTTTCCCCATTTATTTACCATCAAAAGGAGCAATATCGACAATCCGCTGGAAAAGATATCCTGTACCCCTTGCTGTCAAAATTAATTCAGGATTTGCTGGATCAGCCTCCAGTTTTGATCTTAATCTTGATATGTGAACGTCTACGACTCTTGTATCTACATGTCTCTCGGGGGTATATCCCCATACTTCTTTCAAAATCTCTCCTCGACTAAATGGCTCTCCTGACCTACTTACCAAAAGCTCTAAGAGACTAAATTCCATACCAGTTAATCTAATTCTCTCATCACTTTTAAAAACTTGTCTTCGATTTGTATCAATTTTAATATCCGTAACCAAAATTAATCCTGAATTAGGCATTCCAGGAATTTGTTCTTTATCGATTCTTCTGAGTACACACCTAATTCTAGCTTCTAACTCCTTTGGGCTAAATGGTTTTACTACATAATCATCGGCTCCTAATTCTAAACCTGTTATCCTATCTGCAACATCTCCTAATGCAGTTAACATAACAATTGGGACATCAGAATCTTTCCTTAATTCTTGACAAACTCCATAACCATCTAACTTTGGCATCATGACGTCAAGCACTACTAAATCAGGTTCATAATCCTTAAATAACTTTAGTGCCTCTTTACCATCACTTGCAGTTACAACTTTGTAGCCAATCATGGAGAGACGTGTCTCCAGAATTCTTCTAATACTTGCCTCGTCATCTGCGACCAGTATAGTTTCTTTAGTTTGACTAGATAGAGTCATTTGTTTCTATTAGCTAATCAGTAAGAGAATTTATTATTAACCTAATCTAACTTGTAGAGGGGCAATATCCCAAACATTCCAGTTCCATTAATTCATGCTTAAACCTAATGTCTAGCAAATTATCGACTTTTATTTGTCAGAATTGCGGATCTGAAACTTCTCAATACTTTGGTAAATGCCTTAATTGCAACTCATGGAATTCCATTGTTGAAGAGATAAAAATTAAGAACTCTAAATATCAAGAAATAAAAAATAGTAAAAAATCTATATCGTTTAATGAGATCTCATCAAAAAAAATATCAAGATTTACGAGTGGTTTTAAGGAATTCGATCGAGTTCTTGGAGGTGGAATTGTACCTGGATCAGTTATTTTACTAGGAGGAGAACCAGGTATAGGTAAAAGCACAATAGTTCTTCAATCAGCTGGGAAAATATCTCTCAATGAAAAAGTTTTATACATAACTGCAGAGGAATCCTTAGAACAAGTAAAAATTAGATGGGAAAGATTAAATCAAAACAGTATTGATTTAAAAATTTTTGCAGAAACTAATTTATCTCTAATTATTGAAGAGATCCAACGCGTCAATCCATGTTTCGCAATTATTGATAGTATTCAAGCCATCCATAATCATGAAATGCAAAGTTCTCCAGGATCTGTTTCTCAAGTTAGAGCATGTTCGTCTGAGTTGCAAAATCTAGCTAAAGATAATAATATTTCGCTTCTAATAATTGGTCATGTAACAAAAGATGGTGCTTTAGCTGGCCCTAAAACTCTAGAACATTTAGTAGATACAGTAATAAATTTTGAAGGAGATAATATTTCATCTCATAGATTACTAAGAAGTATAAAAAATCGATTTGGATCGACCTTTGAAATTGGAATTTTTGAAATGCTTGAAGGGGGTTTACAAGAGATAAAAAACCCAAGTTCAATTTTTACAAATAAAGAAAATATTTCAGGAGTAACAACTACGATTACAAATGAAGGCACTCGACCATTAGCAGTTGATATACAAGCACTGGTAAATAAAACTTTTTACAGTAACCCAAGACGTACTACAACTGGAATTAATATAAATAGATTGCATCAAATTCTTGCTGTTATTGAAAAACACTTAGGGATAAAATTATCTGAATTTGATTGTTATATAGCTACTGGTGGAGGTTTTGAAATTAATGATCCCTCATCTGACTTAGGTGTAGCAATATCAATTTTATCAAGTTTGAAAAATCTTCCTCCTTTGGCTAATACCGCATTTATTGGGGAATTGGGTTTGAGCGGGCAAGTTAGAAAATCGAATAACCTTCGAACAAAGATAGAAGAGGCTGTAAGACTAGGGATTAAAAATATCGTGGTACCAAAACTAGAAGAGGAACTAAATAATAATTTTCAAAATTTAATAAATATCAAAGAGATATCCAATATTAAAGAAGCAGTTGATTATTCTTTAAGAAAATAAAAAAAATCAAAGGTACATATCAATTGAGCTTCTGCCTGAGTTTTTCAACCAATTCTCAATATCTAGATACCCACCTGGATAAAGTCTGACTGCTTTAGACCAGACTTCCGCAGCTTTATCAAACCAAATATCTCTCTGATCTAAATCACCATTTTGCTCAGCATATCTTCCTCTTTTTTCATAAATTAAACCTATATTTTTTAAGCATGATGGCTGTTTGGGATTCTCTAATAATGCTCTTTCATAAGTCTCAATAGATAAATCCTCTTCACCGTTACTCATATATATAATTGCCATATTTTTTAAAGTCTCACCTCTATCAATTTTATTTTCTTCAAGCATTAAACTCTCTTTGTAATACTCTAATGCTTCCGAATAATCCCCATTATTTTGTGCAGCTAAGCCATCTCTATAATAAATATATGCCTTTTTTTCTTTCTCAGCGATAGGCATTATTTTTACGATAGATTCAGCAATTACAGTAAAAGCTTTATCAATAAAATTGTCTCTGTTTTGATTACTAGGCACAACTCTAAATCTAATAAAATTATTATAGTAATTTAAAAAATAACTATTTAAATAGACTATTACATTTATTATTATAGTTAAAAATAAAGTAAAGCATTAGTATGCTTCTATCATGAAAAATATTGAGAGCATTCAACTAAGCGTTACAGGAATGAAGTGCGGAGGTTGTGTTAGTACTGTTGAAAAAATATTAAAAAATTCTGACGGGATTGAAAATGTTTCTGTTAACTTGCTTACTGAAAGCGCATATTTTGAGATTACCCATAATCATATAGAAATAGAATCAGTTCTAGAAAATCTAAAAGAGAATGGTTTCCCATCAAAGATTTACATAAATGATTTTTCAAAAAAAATAAATAAAGCAGAATTAGAAAAAAAAAAGAAGTGGAATAATCAATGGAATAAACTAACTTTTGCCCTATTACTTTTATTATTTTCAGGATTAGGTCATCTGGCAGAAGGAAGATATATAAATTTTCCAATATTAGGTAATATATTTTTTCACGCCTCTGTAGCAACATTAGCTCTATTATTTCCTGGCAGAGAAATAATTATTAATGGATTTAAATCATTTACTAAGAACCGTCCTGATATGGATTCTCTAGTAGCTCTTGGAGTGACTAGCGCATACACAACCAGTTTTCTATCCTTATTTTTCCCTTCTATTGGTTTTCCTTGTTTTTTTAATGAACCAGTTATGCTTTTAGGCTTTATATTGATTGGGCGTTTCTTAGAGGAAAGAGCAAGATACCAAACTGGTTCATCCATAGGAGAATTATTAGATCTTCAACCTGAAATGGCAAATATCTACACAGAAGATAATCAAATAAAATCAATAAGAGTTAACACTTTACGACCTGATCAAGATATTCAAGTTTTAGCAGGAGACAGAGTACCTGCTGACTGCATTGTTACCCAAGGCAATTCATATGTTGATGTTTCACATATTACTGGAGAATCCAAACCTATAGAGGTAAAAGAAGGCGAAAATCTATCTAGTGGGTCTTTAAATCTTAATTCAACTCTTAGACTCAAAGTACAAAAGGTCGGAGGGGATTCTTCTCTTGCAAAACTAGTAAATCTTATTGAATCTGTAAACTCTAGAAAACCTCGCATTCAAAGAATTGCTGATGAAATTGCAGGAAAGTTTACTTACTTTGTACTTATTTTTGCTACTTTAACCTTCTTCTTTTGGTGGCGGGGAGCAAGAAACATTTGGCCAGATTTATTGAGTCATAATCATCAATTCATCACTCACTCAAGCCATACACTTCATAGTTCACTTGGTAGTAATGCTGAGAATTTCCTTAGTTTAGCCATTCAATTGTCAATTGCTGTTTTAGTAATAGCTTGTCCTTGTGCATTAGGTTTAGCTACCCCAACAGTAATAACTGTCGCATCAGGTAAAGCAGCAAAAAAAGGAGTTTTATTTAAAGGCGGGGACAAAATAGAGATGGCTTCAAAAATTAATCACATTATTTTTGACAAGACGGGTACTTTAACAAAGGGTAAGCCTTTCATTGTTGATTATAAAAATAATGTTGATCATGCATTTTTATTAAGAGTAGCTGCCAGTTTAGAAAAGGAAAGCAGACATCCAATCGCCGATGCCTTAGTGCAAGAGGCAAAAAAACAAAATTTAAGTTTATTTCCAATAAAAAAAATTTTTATTCATTCAGGTCGAGGTATTTCTGGAGAATTAGAGTCTATTGATGGACTTATAAATATTGGAAATATTGAATGGCTACTAAGCAAAGGAATAATTATTAATAGTGATGCAAGAAAAGTCATTGAAAATGAAGAGACAA
>QCQS01000012.1 GCA_003212115.1 Prochlorococcus sp. AG-455-E15
TTTGCACTAGACGGTTCTCTGCCTAGTAGTTTATTTATAAGATCTCTGAGAGTCATCATTTTAAAAAACCTTTGTTTGCATTAATCTCATGAATTTATCTTTAAGACTTTTGCCTTCTTTTTTGGGATCGATAATTGGTACATCTTTATTTGTAAGTCTTTGAGAAACATTTAAGTAACATTTTTTTGCAGGAGATCTACCATCTGAAAGTGTCAGTGGCTCTCCTCTATTTGTACTAATTATTACCTGCTCATCTTCTAAAACAATACCTAACAAAGGCAAAGAAAGGATCCCTTGAACATCTTCGATAGATAACATTTCTTGACTAGCCATCATGTTTGGTCGAACTCTATTTATTACAAGTTGGATAGGGTCAATATCTGAAGTATTAAGAATGCCTATTACTCTATCCGCATCCCGCACGGCGGATAATTCTGGATTAGTAACAACAATAGCTTCTTTACAGGCTGCAAGAGCATTCTTAAAGCCATCTTCTACACCAGCCGGACAATCTACTAAGACAAAATCAAATTTCTCACTAAGTAGCTCACTAATTTTTTTCATATCTTCGGGCTTCATCCAATCCAACATCCTCGGATCTCCAGCAGGTAGAAGGGCGAGATTAGGTTCTTTTTTATGTCTAACCAATGCTTGGTCAAGACGACAATTCTTGTCTAGAACGTCTTGAGCTGTATAAATAATGCGATTTTCTAGTCCCAGAAGAAGATCTAAATTTCTTAAGCCAAAATCAGCATCTAATACAGCAGTTGTTGCTCCGCTATTAGCAAGAGCTATGCCTAGGTTTGCAGTTAAAGTTGTTTTACCAACCCCACCTTTCCCTGAACAAATTAATATTGTGCGAGTATTCTTCCCCACGATTTTAAAGATTTTACAAATAATAAAGCCACCAGCAAAAAGTTAAATATTTTAAAGATTAAGTAATTCTTAAATTTATCTGGTTTGAATTAATTTATTGCAAATTATTGATTAATTTTTATTTTCGATTAGGTGTGGTTTGATAATTATCGTTTGTTTATCTATTACCGCAATTTCTGGATAAGAATTTTTGGGCTTATCCTTTGGTCCAATAGCTATCACATCTGCAATTCTTAACTGTAAAGGCTTTAGATAAAGTGATGCAATAGAGGCACTTTTATTTCCACTTTTCCCAGCGAATGCGATTCCTAGTAATTTGCCCCAAACGTAAATATTTTTATTAGCGGAAACTATTGCTCCTGGATTAACGTCTCCAATAATGCATAGGTTTCCATTTGAAGATAATCTTTCACCTGATCGAACCGTTCCTTTGTGAAGAATATCGTCTTTCTTTTTTGAATCGAATAAAAGTAATTTATTTTTAATCTCTTGCTCTTCTATAAAAGCTGAATTTATTTTTAAAGACTTTCCACTTATTATTGTATTCCTATTATTTGAGTAAATGCATAAGGAAGAAATATTAATTTTGTCAAAATGATTTTTTAATTTTGATAATTGATAAGAACTTATTGACTCATTGACGGCGAAAATTTTTGCTTCTAAAGGTTCCTTGATGGAAGAAAATCTTTTGAAAGTTTCATGGATATTGTCTAAATCTAACAAAGACAAAATTTCTAAATACTTACTTTTAGTGTGTTTTATAACGATTTCCATTGAATTAAATCTAGGGATTGTTTTTTATTAATGAAATTTCATTTTTAATTTCATTTTTGAACATATCTGGATAAATAATAAAAGAGCTTTCCTCAGATTTCATTAAAGTTTTTATTAGTGAAGAACTATTTTCTAATGCGCTTTGATAAGTGCCGTCCCAAATTTTTAGTGCATTGTTAGATTCAAAACCTTTAAAAGACCTTTCCTTAATCCCGCAAAATATTTCTGAATCATAACCGTTCTTTTCACATAATTTGGAGGCAAATGCAAGGATTTTTAATCTATTCATCTTACTTAAAAAACTTATGTCTGATGCCTTCAATAAATCTCTGTCAATAAACATTTTGCATAGTGTGGAAAGTGGCTCAAAAGATTCATCTTTCCATCTAATCAAATGATAATAAAAGGTTACATCATCATTTCTGATGAAATCATCAAAATCAACCTTTGAAGGTGAAAAAATCCACTTATGTAGAGAATTATCTAACCAAATATTATTATCATAATTGTGTTTTATCGTGTGTAATATTTTTTCCAGAATCCATGTTGATATTTCGTTTATCCTGTGATTGTATATTGTTCTATACATCAAGTTTCTAAGCACAAGGAAATGCTCAATAGCGATCACCCCTTTTGGTTTGATTCCGATATTCCCATCAGGAGAAAAGGTAAGAGCTGAAATTATTCTCTCTAAATCCACCAAGCCATAATTAGTACCTGTGTTGTAACTATCGCGCAAAAGATAATCTAGACGATCACAATCTATCTCACTACTTATCAATGTTTTTAAAGGTTTTGAAAATAGTTGTTTTGATTGAAATAATTCACCAATTTTTCTGGGTAATTCGTTGTCATACTTTTTGAGGATTGAAGTAATTGGAGAATAATTCTTAACTAAGTTTTCAGACCATTGTTCGTGATCATGCTTGAATATCGTTTCACTTGTATGGCTTAAAGGTCCATGACCTAAGTCATGTAATAGAGCTGCTCCATAAAGAACAAATTTATTTTCACAAAATGAAGATTTACTTTCAATTAATCTTTTATAAATTTTTCTAGCTATACAAAAAACACCAATAGAGTGAGTAAATCTACTCGATTCTGCACCATGAAAAAGTAATGATGCTGCTCCAAGTTGTTTTATTCTTCTTAGTCTTTGAAAAGCAACTGTATCAATTAATTCCATAATCATTAATTCTTCTGGCTTTCCTGCATCGAATACTATTTCTTTATGAATTGGGTCATGAAAAATTCTTTTAATACTCATATTTTTAAGGATTTTTTATTTTCAATCTCTAGCCATTTAAAGATTTAATTTCTTCTTTGTTTAATTCAATCGTTTTAACTGAAACTTCTTCTTTTTCTAGTAGAGACCCCAGAAATAATTCTGCATTCCTCACCCATTTATCGTCAGTACTTCCATAATCACTTGCATCCGGAAGATCAAGTAATTTGTCAGGAGTCATTCCTTGGCCTTGAATATTATTACCTTTGGGAGTTAAGTAACTAGCCACTGTTATAGCAATACCACTATCTTCTCCTAAACTTTTTAGGGATTGAATTAAACCTTTCCCATAAGTTTGTTGTCCCATAAGAATTGATCTCTCATTATCTTGTAAAGAACCAGCCAGTATTTCACTGGCGCTTGCCGTGCCTTTATTTACTAAAGTCACCATTGGTCCATCAAAAGATGTCTCTTTTTGAGAAATAATTGCATCTTTGATTCCATTTCTATCTTTTGTCTCTACTACAGGTTTCTCACTCAATAATGAGTCTGCAACTGCTATACCTGAACTTACTAGTCCCCCTGAATTATTTCTAAGATCCAATATCAAGCCCTCAACCTCTTTCTCTTTTAATTCTTGAAGTGCCTCTTCGACTTTTTTGGGTACACTTTCGCTGAATTGAGTTATCCTTAAATATCCTATTGTGTGAGAATCGTCTCTTAATCTTTTTGTTCTAACTGGTCTGAGATCTACTGTTCTCCTTTCTAGATCGACTTCCCTTATTTCTCCTGATTCCGAAGATACTTCAACTAAAACTTTTGTCCCTGATTCACCTCTTAACTTAGAGGCAGTACCTGCAAGACCTAATTTTTCTGATGAGATTCCATCAACTGTCTCTATGAAGTCCCCGCTTACTATTCCAGCTTCTTCAGCTGGCGAACCTCCAAGAGTAGAGATAACTTTTACTTTATTGTCATCATCTTCACCTAATTGAAGCCCAACACCATTAATTTCACTCCCAAAATTACTTGATTTTAGTAGTTCATAATCTTTTGGGCGTAAAACTCTTGTGTAGGGATCATCGAGAGGTCTTAACATGTCTTCAATTGCGGAATAAGCCTCTTCACTTGTTTCAATTTGTTTCTGTAATGTTTTCTGTCTAATTCTTTTCCATTGTATTTCATCAAACTTTTCTGGATCATAAAAACCTTCGTTTACTAATGTCCAAGCGTCAAGCACTAATTGCCTGCTATCACTGAGAGCATCCACTCTTTCCATCAACAAAAGATTGATAGAAAAGACGATGATCATAAATGCAGCGATCACAGTTTTGAATGTTAAAAGTTTGTTAAAAGATGGATTCATTGGGTTAAGTGTTAACACCAAGTATAAGAATTTTAAGTAAGCTCTTTATATCAAAGCTAATTTTTTTTTGGATGGCGAATTCTTCATCTGTTTATGACTGGTTTCAAGAAAGGCTTGAAATCCAAGACATAACTGACGACGTAACTTCCAAGTACGTACCCCCTCACGTAAATATTTTTTATTGTTTAGGAGGCATAACCTTAGTATGCTTCTTAATTCAATTTGCAACAGGTTTTGCAATGACTTTTTACTATAAGCCAACAGTTACACAGGCTTACAGTTCAGTAAGTTATTTAATGACCGATGTAAGTTTTGGATGGTTAATAAGATCTGTTCATAGATGGAGTGCATCAATGATGGTTTTGATGTTAATCCTTCATGTTTTTAGGGTTTACCTTACCGGGGGTTTTAAAAGGCCAAGAGAATTAACTTGGGTTACAGGTGTTGTAATGGCAGTCATAACTGTCGCTTTTGGAGTGACAGGATACTCTCTGCCATGGGATCAGGTAGGTTATTGGGCAGTTAAAATTGTTTCAGGTGTTCCCGCTGCAATACCAGTAATTGGTGACTTTATGGTTGAACTTCTTAGAGGTGGAGAAAGTGTTGGACAATCCACCTTAACGAGATTTTACAGCCTGCATACTTTTGTATTGCCATGGTCATTAGCAGTTTTCATGTTGATGCACTTTTTAATGATTCGTAAACAGGGTATTTCAGGTCCCTTATAAATTCTTATACTTAAAACACTATTAGTTCTCCATATGTCTACGTTAAAAAAACCAGATCTATCTGATCCAAAATTGAGAGCAAAGTTAGCTAAAGGTATGGGCCATAATTATTATGGTGAACCAGCTTGGCCAAATGATTTATTATATATCTTTCCCGTAGTTATCTTAGGGACTATTGCCTGTGTAGTTGGATTAGCAGTTCTTGATCCCGCAATGTTGGGAGATAAAGCTAATCCCTTCGCAACACCTCTGGAAATTCTTCCTGAATGGTACCTCTATCCAGTTTTTCAAATACTAAGGGTAGTTCCAAATAAACTTTTGGGTATTGCACTTCAAACATTAATTCCACTAGGATTGATGATTTTACCCTTTATCGAAAACGTTAATAAATTCTCTAATCCATTTAGAAGACCAATAGCAATGTCTGTTTTCTTATTCGGAACTTTTCTAACAATATATCTTGGTATTGGGGCATGCTTGCCAATCGATAAATCACTAACCTTGGGACTATTTTAAAGTTAAATTTTAAACATATCTAGATCGTTATATTCATTTCTTAAAAAATGATTCATTAACAAAAATCCAACAATTGTCCAAGTTTGATATGTTCTTGATTGTTGCCCAACCCAAGTACCTGTAGGTCCATCAAAATATTCCGCCCATTCTTGCTTTGGTAATTGATTTAGTTGGCACCAATACGATTCCTCTATTAATGATTTCATTTCTTCCATGAGAATCACATCTTCAGAGCCATAATGTTTTTGATGCAAAAGTACAGCTGTACCAAAAAACCAAAGTAAACTTGGCCAATGACCACCGTTATGGTAGCTCCAAGGCCAATTCTTTGGATCAGATCCAGTTTTATTTTGCCATTCTTCGACATCCATATGAGGATGACAAATTCTCATAGGCATTTGAGCTATCAAATGTTGTCTATTATGTAAAACTAATCTAAATAAAGCTCTTTGTTCTTCAGGAGGCAGTATTCCGAACATACATGCTAAAGAATTGCCTAAACTGTAAAACCTAAAGTCAGGCCTTCCTGTCCTTATATTTCCTATTAGGTAACCACCTCTATTCTCTAACCAATCTTGTAGCCATGAGGGAACCACTTGAGGTTGAACGTTAAATTCATTGAAGTGTTGATCATCACCATACTGCTCAGTTGGCCTTCTTCTTAAAATTTGCATTGTTTGGCTGGTAACCCAATAATGTTTTAAAAGAAAACTTCCTAAATCCTTAACCCATTGATTTGTAAGAATAAGTCTTTGGTCTAGAAGTCTACTAACATGATCTGCTCTACTTAATTCCATTAAGTTAATACAACTTTTTAAACATCCATGAAGTAAAACTTCAACTTCAAGAGGTGCTCCCCATACATCCATTGGTCTATCAATCATAAATGCGCAATCTGGAACAAAAAGTACCGGAGTACCCTCAAATGTTGGATGTAGAACTAGATCTAGTAGAAGTTGAATACCTCTTTGAACGCTTTGGCTTTTTCCGAAGGCGTAATCACCGCTTTTATTGACATAATACCAACATAAAATTGGCCACCATAAACTTGCATCCGCTGAAGTAATCCTCCCTATAGATCTCTGACCATAGTCTCCAATCAGCTGTCCATTTTCTTCAACGAAACTAGTAGGAAATACGCCTCGTGTTTGGTAATTAGAGCTTTGTAACTCAAGGCATACACTTAGGAACTTTTTTACAATTTCGTACCTTTTTTGGGTAATGAGGTAAATCATTACAGGAACATTGTCTCTTAAAAATATTTCTCCGTAATTTAATTTTTTATTTTTTGTTGGGTGTTCTAGTGCAGCAACGCTTCCTACTAATTCGCCTGATATTTCAACCAAAGTCTTTTCGAAGTGTTTTTTTGCATTTGTTACAATTTTTTCTTCATCAGAACTTGGTCTTACTCTTAAATTTTTTTGACTAAATCTTTCTGCCATTTCATTTTTAACCTTTTATTTAAGCCTAGTTGTTTAATTAGAATTTGAACAAATAAAAAATTATTAAAAAATTTTTGTATAAAAGGTTGCACATTTACAGTCGGATGGTTTAGTATTTTCTTCTGGGCAGAAATATACTTTTTGCATTATTCAAGAAATCACCTTAAATTTTGTTTTTGGTAAATTATTGAATTTTTTGAAGATTTGATTTCGATCATTATTTTCAGCCAGAAGAAGGGTTTTACCTTCGAAATGAGTTACTCACTTGTTGTTTAACTCTGCACCTAGAAAATTTAAAAACTTAGGAACTGATGCTTTTATTGCGTCAAGAATAACTAAATTTTTTTTGTTATTTCAAGATGTACATGCAATAAAGGTGTGAGGTCCCGTCAAGAATATATAAAAATGTCATCAATTGCTAACTTATGGCTTTGATGCAAACGGATCTGAGATCTTGGAAAGTCACTTTAGAAATATTTAATGTGCACTCAATGTAATCCTTAAAATTTAAGGAGGCTGAAACTAAATATAAATACTGAAGTTTTTATTTGGATAAAGCAATTCAAATTGAGTAGATTTATCTACAAAAGGATTTGAACACAACGGAGAGTTTGATCCTGGCTCAGGATGAACGCTGGCGGCGTGCTTAACACATGCAAGTCGAACGAACCTTCGGGTTAGTGGCGGACGGGTGAGTAACGCGTGAGAATCTGCCCTCAGGAGGGGGATAACGGTTGGAAACGACCGCTAATACCCCATATGCCTACTGGTGAAATGAATTTCGCCTGAGGATGAGCTCGCGTCTGATTAGCTAGTTGGTGAGGTAATGGCTCACCAAGGCTTCGATCAGTAGCTGGTCTGAGAGGATGATCAGCCACACTGGGACTGAGACACGGCCCAGACTCCTACGGGAGGCAGCAGTGGGGAATTTTCCGCAATGGGCGAAAGCCTGACGGAGCAACGCCGCGTGAGGGACGAAGGCCTCTGGGCTGTAAACCTCTTTTCTCAAGGAAGAAGATATGACGGTACTTGAGGAATAAGCCACGGCTAATTCCGTGCCAGCAGCCGCGGTAATACGGGAGTGGCAAGCGTTATCCGGAATTATTGGGCGTAAAGCGTCCGCAGGCGGCTTTTCAAGTCTGCTGTTAAAGCGTGGAGCTTAACTCCATCATGGCAGTGGAAACTGAAAGGCTTGAGTATGGTAGGGGCAGAGGGAATTCCCGGTGTAGCGGTGAAATGCGTAGATATCGGGAAGAACACCAGTGGCGAAGGCGCTCTGCTGGGCCATTACTGACGCTCATGGACGAAAGCCAGGGGAGCGAAAGGGATTAGATACCCCTGTAGTCCTGGCCGTAAACGATGAACACTAGGTGTCGGGGGAATCGACCCCTTCGGTGTCGTAGCTAACGCGTTAAGTGTTCCGCCTGGGGAGTACGCACGCAAGTGTGAAACTCAAAGGAATTGACGGGGGCCCGCACAAGCGGTGGAGTATGTGGTTTAATTCGATGCAACGCGAAGAACCTTACCAGGGTTTGACATCCTGCGAACCTCTTAGAAATTTGAGGGTGCCTTCGGGAATGCAGTGACAGGTGGTGCATGGCTGTCGTCAGCTCGTGTCGTGAGATGTTGGGTTAAGTCCCGCAACGAGCGCAACCCACGTTTTTAGTTGCCAGCATTTAGTTGGGCACTCTAGAAAGACCGCCGGTGATAAACCGGAGGAAGGTGTGGATGACGTCAAGTCATCATGCCCCTTACACCCTGGGCTACACACGTACTACAATGCTACGGACAAAGGGCAGCAAACTCGCGAGAGCTAGCAAATCCCATAAACCGTGGCTCAGTTCAGATCGTAGGCTGCAACTCGCCTACGTGAAGTAGGAATCGCTAGTAATCGCAGGTCAGCATACTGCGGTGAATACGTTCCCGGGCCTTGTACACACCGCCCGTCACACCATGGAAGTTGGCCATGCCCGAAGTCGTTACTCCAACCCTTGTGGAGGAGGACGCCGAAGGTGGGGCTAATGACTGGGGTGAAGTCGTAACAAGGTAGCCGTACCGGAAGGTGCGGCTGGATCACCTCCTAACAGGGAGACAACAAAATGTTTAATATTATTTTGTCACCTTAGGTCGATCGGTATCTCACATTCTTAATTTATTAAGAATTTCATTTTCTAAGTTTTTCTAGGTCACACCCATTTTTTTTTCCTGGGCCATTAGCTCAGGTGGTTAGAGCGCACCCCTGATAAGGGTGAGGTCCCTGGTTCAAGTCCAGGATGGCCCATATCTCTATGTTGGGGGTATAGCTCAGTTGGTAGAGCGCCTGCTTTGCAAGCAGGATGTCAGCGGTTCGAGTCCGCTTACCTCCACTGATTACCACCTCTTCCATAATCTGTAGAAAGGAAAATTTTTTGAGTTGTGATCATTATTCTGAACGAATCTAGCTTCCTAATGAAATCATTAAGATGCTGGACTCATTGAATTAATTTCATTGTTTTCAGAGAACCTTGACAACTGCATAGATTATTTTTAAAGACAATAAGCATCTTTAATGATGCAGATTTATTATTTGTGCAAATGCATTAATAACAATTCTATTAAGCTGATACTTCAATTTTGAAGTTATTGGTCAAGCTACAAAGGGCTCACGGAGGATACCTAGGCACACAGAGGCGATGAAGGACGTGGTTACCTGCGATAAGTCTCGGGGAGTTGGAAGCACACTTTGATCCGGGAATTTCCGAATGGGGCAACCCCATGTACGGCCAACTGAATATATAGGTTGGTGCGAGCTAACCCAGCGAACTGAAACATCTTAGTAGCTGGAGGAAGAGAAAGTAAATAACGACTCCCTCAGTAGCGGCGAGCGAACGGGGAACAGCCCAAACCGATAGTCTTGACTATCGGGGTTGTGGGACAGCAATATGGATCAATAAGTCTAGAAGAAACGTTTGAATGGCGTGCCACAGAGGGTGAAAGCCCCGTAATCGAAAGATAAGTTGACCTAGCTGTATCCCGAGTAGCACGGAGCACGTGGAATTCCGTGTGAATCTGCGAGGACCACCTCGTAAGGCTAAGTACTACTGTGTGACCGATAGTGAAACAGTACCGCGAGGGAAAGGTGAAAAGAACCCCGGGAGGGGAGTGAAATAGAACATGAAACCGTGAGCTTACAAGCAATGGGAGCCCGACTAATCGGGTGACCGTGTGCCTGTTGAAGAATGAGCCGGCGACTTATAGGCACTGGCGGGTTAAACCGGAAATGGTGGAGCCACAGCGAAAGCGAGTCTTAATAGGGCGTTTGTCAGTGTTTATAGACCCGAACCCTGGTGATCTAACCATGGCCAGGATGAAGCTTGGGTGATACCAAGTGGAGGTCCGAACCGACTGAAGTTGAAAATTCAGCGGATGAGCTGTGGTTAGGGGTGAAATGCCAATCGAACCAGGAGCTAGCTGGTTCTCCCCGAAATACGTTGAGGCGTAGCGTCTAGTGCTCCAGCAGGGGGGTAAAGCAACCATTTCGGTGCGGGCTGCGAAAGCGGTACCAAATCGATATGAACTCTGAATACCCTGTGTGTAACTAGGCAGTCAGACTGTGGGGGATAAGCTCCATAGTCAAGAGGGAAACAGCCCAGACCGCCAGCTAAGGTCCCAAAATTAACGCTAAGTGATAAAGGAGGTGGGATTGCCCAGACAACCAGGAGGTTTGCCTAGAAGCAGCCATCCTCAAAGGAGTGCGTAATAGCTCACTGGTCGAGCGATCCTGCGCCGAAAATGAACGGGGCTAAGCGTTATACCGAAGCTGCGGATAAATTTATTTATGGTAGGGGAGCGTTCTATGTAGGGTGAAGCGTTAGCGTAAGCGGACGTGGACAGCATAGAAGTGAGAATGTCGGCTTGAGTAGCGAAAACATGGGTGAGAATCCCATGCCCCGAAACCCTAAGGGTTCCTCCGGCAGGCTCGTCCGCGGAGGGTTAGTCTGGACCTAAGGCGAGGCCGAAAGGCGTAGTCGATGGATAACAGGTCAATATTCCTGTACCAGATGTGTTTTGAGAAGGGGGACGGAGAAGGCTAACCAGGCCAGATGTTGGTTACTGGTTCAAGCGTTCGAGGCTTTGAGAGATGGAGAAAACATCTTGAGCTAAGGCGTGAGTACGAGCTGCTACGGCAGCGAAGTTGGTGATGTCATGCTTCCAAGAAAAGCCCTATACTCGTTAAGACACAAATGCCAGTACCCGAAACCGACACAGGTGGGGTGGTAGAGAATACCGAGGGGCGCGAGATAACTCTCTCTAAGGAACTCGGCAAAATGGCCCCGTAACTTCGGGAGAAGGGGTGCCAGCGAGAGCTGGTCGCAGTGAAGAGGCGCAAGCGACTGTTTACCAAAAACACAGGTCTCCGCTAAGTCGCAAGACGATGTATGGGGGCTGACACCTGCCCAGTGCCGGAAGGTTAAGGAAGCTGGTTAGCTTTTAGTGAAGCTGGCGACTGAAGCCCCGGTGAACGGCGGCCGTAACTATAACGGTCCTAAGGTAGCGAAATTCCTTGTCGGGTAAGTTCCGACCCGCACGAAAGGTGTAACGATTTGCGCGCTGTCTCGGAGAGAGGCTCGGCGAAATAGAATTGTCTGTGAAGATGCGGACTACATACACCCGGACAGAAAGACCCTATGAAGCTTTACTGTAGTTTGATATTGTGCTCGGGCTCTGAATGCGCAGAATAGGTGGGAGACGTTGAAATAGTGCTTGTGGGTACTATTGAGTCATCGGTGAGATACCACTCTTTTAGAGCTAGGGTTCTAACGCTTACCCGTTATCCGGGAAGCGGACAGTATCTGATGGGCAGTTTGACTGGGGCGGTCGCCTCCTAAAAGGTAACGGAGGCGCACAAAGGTTCCCTCAGGCTGGTTGGAAATCAGTCATTGAGTGCAAAAGCAGAAGGGAGCTTGACTGTGAGACCTACAAGTCGAACAGGGACGAAAGTCGGTTTTAGTGATCCGACGGTTCTGCGTGGAAGGGCCGTCGCTCAACGGATAAAAGTTACTCTAGGGATAACAGGCTGATCTCCCCCAAGAGTTCACATCGACGGGGAGGTTTGGCACCTCGATGTCGGCTCATCGCAACCTGGGGCTGAAGTCGGTCCCAAGGGTTGGGCTGTTCGCCCATTAAAGCGGTACGCGAGCTGGGTTCAGAACGTCGTGAGACAGTTCGGTCCATATCCGGTGTATGCGTAGGAATATTGAGAGGATTTCTCCCTAGTACGAGAGGACCGGGAGGAACGCACCTCTGGTGTGCCAGTTATCGTGCCAACGGTAAACGCTGGGTAGCCATGTGCGGAGTGGATAACCGCTGAAAGCATCTAAGTGGGAAGCCCACCTCAAGATGAGTATTGCCATGGCTTAAGCCAGTAAGGTCACGGGAAGAACACCCGTTGATAGGCTCTACGTGGAAGCTTGGTAACAAGTGCAGCGGAGGAGTACTAATAGACCGAGGGCTTGACCAAATAAACTTAATTTGTTGTTTTTAAATTTATATAATTTTCTATGCAGTTCTCAAGGTTCATACTATCCTGGTGTTCATGGCGATGTGGAACCACTCCGATCCATCTCGAACTCGGTTGTGAAACGCATCAGCGGCGAAAATATTTAGGGGGTAGCCCCTTGAGAAAATAGCTCAATGCCAGGTAAAAATATTTAAAAGGGTTTACTCTATTTGAGTAAACCCTTTTTTATTTTTGGCATTTAGGACACCAATGTGTACTTCTTCCAGTAATTTTTTGCCTTTCAATTAAATTTCCACATGTATGACATTCTTTACCAGTTCTCCTGTAAACATTTGTCTGTAAACCAAAATTCCCATTCTCTCCCTCCAAGTCTCTAAAATCACTAAATGTAGTCCCTCCAGAACCTATACTTTTTTTTAATACAGTTTCAATTGATTCTATTAACTTGATTAACTCACTCTTCTTTATCGTTTGTGCTTCCCTAAAAGGTGAGATGCCAGCCGAGTATAAACTTTCATCAGCATAAATATTACCTATACCTGCCACTATTTTTTGATCTAATAAAATAGCTTTTATAGATTTTGTTCTTTTTGAAATAACTTTCTTGAGGTATTTTGTATTAAAGTCTTTAGAAAATGGTTCTGGTCCTAATGAGCCTAATCCTTTGATTATTTTATTGGGCGATAGCCCTTTCTTAATCCACCACACTTGGCCAAAACTTCTTACATCAATGAATCTAAGCTCATTATTGTTTTTATCGAAAAATCTTATTCTTGTATGTTTACAGGGCGGAGTAGAATTATCGATGAATTTGAAATAGCCAGTCATTCTTAAATGAACTACAAGAAATCCGTTGTTTTGTGAATTTTCTATAGGAAATTGAGTATTCTCATTTTGAACTTCTTTTAATTGAGCTATTAAATATTTTCCTCTTCTATCCCATTTATAAAAAAGTGAATTCCTAAGTCCTTTAATGAATTCTTCTTTGTTTGATGGGAATGCAACAGCTGAATCCCTACAGACTTCTACTTTTTTAATAATAAAGTTATTAAGTTTCTTCTCTAAACCTCTTCGAACAGTTTCTACTTCAGGTAATTCAGGCAATTATTTAAGCTTTTTCTAATTCACTTTCAGCGAAATTATTTGTATTTGCTCCACCATCAGTTCCGCTTATTCCTGCGTAATTTACTTTATCGAATCTGACTACACAGTTATATTTAATACCTGAGGTATCCACTGAAGCAACTTTACCTATTTCATTGTACCAATATGATTCTGGTCTCTTTACTCTTACGAGATCTCCTCTTGAAATTGCCATTACTATTAATTTAACTTTTTGTAGAATAACTCATCATTAATATTCTTAGACAAATTATTCACACATATTAATTAAAAGTTTTAACAAAAATCATTTATTAAATTATTTTCGAATTCTTCTTTAGCAGGCTTACTTCCCATCCACTTCCTCCCAGGTATTCTAACGTCTAATTCTTTTGTATTACAATCGATTGAAAGAATAAGTTTTTTATTTTCTTGATTTAGTACGTTTAAAACTTTTCTACCTTTAATATCTTTATATGATTTATTTTGGACAATTATAGGACCATAAATTTTTTTATCTAACTCAATTAAGTCATTATTTTTCTTATTTTCAGTTGTTTCATGATTTTCTGCATTAATTGTGTTCTTTTTTCTTATTATGAGTTTTTGACCAACTTTTATTGAATCAGGATTATTGAGATTATTAATCTCTATCAGATCGATTACTTTTATATTATATTTGTTTGATATCTCAGTAAGATTTTCACCAGTTTGGATAATATGATAATTATTTATTAAATCTGCTTGTTTTGTAAGATTTTCAGTAGATTCGGAAATAATAAGATTTTGGCCAACAAAGATATAATTTTCATCTTTTAAGTTATTCAATTTAATAATTAAATCTTTATTTATTGAATAGAATTTTGAAATACTTGATAATGTATCTCCACTTTTTACAATATGAATTTTTTTTATTTCAGTTTTTTCTTCAATAATTGATTCTTTTCTAGCAATATTCTCAATGTTATTTTTTTCTGAAAATATTTTTTCTTCTGATTTTATCAATGATTGATTAAAAAAATTAATAAATATGGCAATTAATATAAATGCAAACTTCATAAAACTCACTATTTATTTAAAGATAATCTTTAAATTTAAATTCGCTAGGTTTTTGAAAACAATTTAAGTAATTTAAACCTGAAAAATAAACTTTAAAAATTTCTTTACTCTTTCATAGGGAGGATACCGCAGATTTGAATCAAATAAATAACCTTTAAAAGTAATAGATTTTTGATTTGAAAAATTCCGAAACCCTTCCTCTCCATGAAATTTACCAATACCACTTTGCCCAACGCCTCCAAACGGTAAATTTGGTATAAGGACTGGTAACATCACATCATTTATACAAATTGTTCCTGAGCTGGTTACTTTTGAAATATGATTATGGATTTTTTTATTGCCTCCAAATAAGTAGATTGCTAATGGTTTTGATGTTTTACTAATCTGTTTTAAAGCTGATTCTTTATCTTTTATTCCAATTACTGGAAGTAATGAACTGAATAGTTCTTTCTGCAAAATATCTGTTTCATTTAATTTAGTTCTCAAAATTGTAGGAGAAATTTTTAACTTTTTTTTACTAAAAGTCCCCCCAAATAAAATTCTTTTTTCTTCTTTATATTGTTTGAGAATTTCTAAAGTTGATTTAAATTGCTTTTTCTCTAATTTTGATAGGTTTTCGGAAATAATTGGATTATCTCCGTAAAAACTTACTATGCATTTCTTTAATTTTTCTATAAAAATAGTTTCAATTTCATGATCTACAAAGATATGATTAGGGGCAATACAGGATTGACCAGAATTAAAAAATTTGCCCCAAACAATTCTTTTAGCTGCCACTTCTAAATTTGCATTCTTGAAAATAATTACAGGATTTGTTCCGCTTAACTCAAGAGTTAATGGAGTTAAGTTTTTTGAAGCTAATTTCATTATAGATTTTCCAGTTTCAGTACTTCCTGTAAAAAATATGTGATCAAAATTATGTTCAATTAATTGTATGGATTGTTTATAATCACCCTCTACTGTCATTAGGACATCTTTACGGAAATATATTGAAGTAAGCTTTTTTACAAGTTTTGAGGTCGCAGGACATTTCTCTGATGGTTTTATAACTGCAGTATTTCCTGCTGAGAAAATATTTACTAATGGCTTAAAAACATAAAGTAATGGATAATTATAAGGACCAAGAATTAAGACACATCCAAGGGGTTCATAAATAACTTTGGAGGATGATGGAAATAAATAAAAAGGTGTATCAATCTTTTTTGGTCGCATCCAAGAATTAAGTTTCTTTTTTATGAGTGAAATTTCTTCTTTCACTAAAATTATTTCTGAAAGCCCTTCAATTTCAGATTTACCTAGATCAATAAAGAGGGATTTTATTATCTCTTTTTTATTTTCATCCAAAAGTTTAGAAACTATATTGAGATGTTGGATCCTCCATTTTATATTCTCCGTTTTACCAGTGAGAACTGTATTTTTTAATCTATTAATGTCTTCTAAATGAAATTTATCAGAAATTTTCATTTTATTCCTATGAATAGTATTTAATATATCAGAGGATAAATTGTAAATAACTAAGGTTTCTAGTCACTTAAATCAAAGTCAATGATTTATAAGAAATAATCAGATTTATTAATATTGCCTCTTAAAATTCAAATTTTTCTTGGTTAGTATATTTTTATGAGGGAAAAATTTTCAATTAGATTGATATCTATAAATGAAATACCAGATGTCACAAACTGGGCAAGGTTAGAAGGATTTTCTCCTGGAATAGATGACGTATCAATTTATAGAAATACAGATAAACAAGGGGTATGGGTAGCTTGTCTCGACAATAATCCTATAGGTTCTATTGCGTGTATAAAATATAATTCCTCGTATGGTTTTATAGGTTTATTTATCATTAAAAAAGAATTCCGAAATAATGGATATGGAGTGAGATTATGGAAACATGCCCTCGAATATTTAAAAAATGTTGCTTGCATTGGTCTTGAGGCTGCTCCAGATAGATTGAATGATTACGCAAAGTGGGGGTTTAGAAAATCTTCCATTACAAATCGATGGAAATTAAATGGGTCTCAAGATTTGCCATTGAGAAATTTCTATAAAGATCAATTTCATTCTTTTAAAATTGTTCCTGGCACTAAAATTTCCTCTGAAGCCGTTTTAATTTATGATGATCAAAGAGAACCTAGTCCCAGACCACATTTTCTAAATGACTGGTTGAAAAATTCTCATGGTAATGTTAGTGCAATTGTTGATAATAATGGGATGTGTCATGGATTTGGTAGGATAAGACCTTGTGTATTGGAGGATAATGAACAAGGTTGGAGAATCGGACCTCTTTTAGCGGATACTCCACCACTTGCTGAATTGTTAATTAGGGAGTTAGTTGGTGATTTAGATGCCCAAATCTTATTGGATTGCTCTAATCTGAATCCATATGCAAATTATCTTTTATCAAGTTTGGGATTCGAGGAAATATCAAAAACTTACAGAATGTATAAAGGGATTCAACCTCCCTGCCCAATGAATCAAGTATACGGACTTGCATGCCTGGAACTGGGATAATTCCCTTTAAAGAAAGCATTTTGTCTTTTGTTTTTGTAATACTGAATGAAGTTCGTTTGATTATCCATAAGCTTAACCTTCAGAAGGTTTCAAAATTTTTTCTACAATATCCGCGTTGATTATAGTGATCTCTCCATTATCAATATTGGCAACTTGAAACAAGGTCCATGAATTTGGATTTCTGGCTCCTCCAATACAATCGATAACTTGACCGACCCAATAATTTTTATTCTTTTCATTAGTATTTTCGCAATTTTCTTTTTTAATTGCTACATAATCACCAGGCCTGACGAAAAGAAACTCAGGAGTTGCTGAGCTCACAATAAATAACTTATAGTATATACGTACTATAGTAAATTATTAGTTTTGTTGCCGAGCTTTGAGTTATTTAGCAAACTAGGGGTAATTCAAAAATAAAATGGAATCAACTGAAATTGCTATATTTTCAACATTATTGGGATTAATTTTAGCTTTAACTGACGCTTATATAGAAAGAAATATTCCTGGATAATACTTCCAATTCATTTCTTAAATCAAATAAGATTTAAGTTGGTCTAATATGTCGGCACGGTTGGAAACTAATTTTGTAAAAATTAGATATATTAAACCTCCCATTGCGACTCTTCCATTAATTTTCTCTAACTGCTTAAGTTTTCTAAACAAATGACTTTTGCGGTTAAATAAAATTTAAAGGTTCTAGAAAATAAAAAAGTATTGATTACTTCAAAATTAAAAAAAAATTTTAAAAAATTTATAGAAATATGATTTCAAATACGGATTAAATTCAAAGCCAAGCTTCTTTCATTTCAAGATAAAGTCTTTCGCTCTCAGCAGAATTAATTTTGCTGTCTGAATAGGATTGCTGCTGCTGCTGTTGCTGTTGCTGAGTTGAATTAGTATTAGGATTTTGGACTTCGCTCATTAGAGGCTTGTAAATTTGTGTTTATTCTCTCATATTTAGAGCTTTTTTTGTCAACTTAAATTCTTAAATTTTATTTAAATTTTCTACGGTTTTAATTTTCCTGTTTTGATTGAAGTTATTTCGCTACAGTAGTTTTGGTATATAGGAATTTAACTTCCCAATATACAATTCCTAGGAAGATAGCACTTGCAATAATAATTTCAGAAATGGCTAACATTTTATTTTTCAATACTAATTTAATTTTGGTATCAATTTACACAGAATGCAATAGGTACTAATTACATTTCAGATTTTTAAAAATTTTATTTAATAAAATAACGCGTCAAAATAATATAAAATTTGAAGTAAGATACATATTATTTTCGTGGGAAATTCCATAAATACAACAATTCTTATACCTTTAATACCTTTAGTAACCTCTTTATTTATTCTTATTTTATTAGTAAGTTTTAACAGGACACTTAACAGATTAACAAAACCAGTTACTGCACTGGTTGCATTATCTTTATTAAGTTCTGCTTTTATAAGCTCAATTGACTACTTTAAGAAAATAGAAGAAGAATTAGTTTTATCTGAATTTCTCAAATTTTTTGAAGAAAAAAATTTAGTTATACATCTCAATTTAGTAAATGAAAAAATTATAATTTTTTTCTTATTAATAATGACATTAATTATTGGAATATCTTTTTATAAATTGCCTAGAAAAAAAGGGTATGTCTCATTGATGATTAGCTTAGGATTAATATCTTCTTCGGTGATACTCTCAATATTGCTAATAGATTTCTCAGCACTAATCTAAACTGCGGTAAGCATTGACAAAGCTTGGTTAAGTTCTTGGACATGATTTAATTCATCTTGAGCAATTTCTTTTATTTTTTGATCATTTGGATTATCTATTAAATATTTGGAATAAGTTTCAAATGCATGTTCTTCGATTTTTATGTTGACATCATAAGCATTAGCTGGAGAGAGGAAATAATAAAAAACCATGATCCAGTAATAGACAAGCACAAGGTGTCTCGCAAAAAATCTATCAATCCAGAACCTATCTCCTCCTCTTTTCTCCATTTCTTTAAGATGCTCAGTTTCGTTAATAGCTTGATAAAAATGTTCTTTCATTAAAATCATTGTTTTCTCATTTTTAATTCCTAGGGATTCTTTAAAATGAAGAACTGAAAGAAATGCAAAATAAGGTGATCTAGCTATAACTTCTAAAACCCAAAATCTTTGTAAAGATCTGCCAGTATATATGAAGTCTAAGAAGTTAACTGTACTATTCAAAATCAGAGAATTTAATTTCTTCATAGAATTTAGTTTTTCTTTAAGTATAATTACTCAGCCGCTCGAGGGCTATAGTATATTGAAGTAATTAACCAAAAATTTATATTTATAGTCTAAAAATTGTTACTTCCATTGAAATATTTTTTTTTCATGCATTAATTGGATAGATAAAAATTTTTTATGACAACTACTGAAAAAATTGCAAATGCCAAAAAGAGGATTGATGAATTAGAAAGACTTATAAAATTTTGGAATGATTCAGACCATGATGAGGCAAAAATAGAAAATTTTTCAAGGAACATTGAAAATAAAGTTGCTTAGATTGTGATGATTAAGGCTAATTAAGGATATCTACTTAAAGTGATTTAATATCTTTGAGGTTTCAAATATTGTTTAATTATAAATAGAGCAATTAAACCTATTTTCAAAAACGATAAGGAAGAAATAATCTAAAAGAAAAATCTATATGAAAACCTTTTCAAAAAAATATTTAGTGCCGATTAAAT
>QCQS01000013.1 GCA_003212115.1 Prochlorococcus sp. AG-455-E15
GAGGACAAGAATTAGTCAATGAATCTTTCCCAGAATTAGTAGAGAAAATATCGCATATAAAAGATGATTTCGTTCTTGACGGGGAATTATTAGTTTGGAATTTTAAAGAACAGATTGCCTTTGATTTTTCTTTACTTCAAAAAAGAATAAATAGAAAGTCTCCTTCTAGATCAATCCAAATAAAATATCCAATTATTTTTATTGCCTATGATCTTTTGGAGATTAATGGGAGAGATATAAGAGAAATTAAATTAGAAAATAGAAGAATTGAGTTAGAAAAATATTTTTCAAAATGGCAAAATAAAACTGGGAATAATATCTCTGAAATTTTAAAACTATGTAGTTTAATCTTTCCTAAAGATTGGCCTGATGCTTTAACTTATAAAGAAAAATCTAGAGAAAATAATACTGAAGGGTTAATAATTAAGAAAAAGACTTCTATATACGCATCTGGGAGAAAAAAGGGTATTTGGTGGAAATATAAAGTTGATCCTATGCAACTAGATGCTGTTCTAATTTACGCTAAGGGCGGTAGCGGAAGAAGAGCTGGTCTTTATACAGATTACAGTTTTGCATTATGGAAAGACCAAAAATTAATTAAATTTGCGAGTGCATATTCTGGGTTAACAAATATTGAGATTAAAGAGTTAGATAAATGGATAAGGAAAAATACAATAGAAAAATTTGGTCCTGTTCGATCGTTAAAACCAGAAATGGTATTCGAAATATCTTTTGAGAAAATACAAATTTCAAAACGTCATAAGTCTGGCATAGCAGTAAGATTCCCAAGAATAACAAAATGGAGAAAAGATAAAAAAATCAATGATGCAGATAGCCTTGAGAATGCTTATGAACTGATGAAAAAAATATCATGAAAAATATTACGCAAAATAGTAAACCAAATTATTTAATTTCTAAAATTAAACAGTTTTTCATCTCAAATGGATGGGAGCCATTACCCTACCAAGTAGAATCTTGGAAAGCATTTTTAAATGGGGAAAACGGAATAATACAAGTTCCTACTGGATGCGGCAAAACTTATGCTGCATTAATGGGACCTTTATCACAGATAGAAGATTCCAAAAATAATAAAAGTGTGCAAATATTATTAATAACGCCTTTAAAAGCACTAAGTAGAGATCTAAAAAATTCCATACAATTAGCAGCTTTACATTTTAATAAAGAAATCACTGTTGAAATTAGGAACGGGGATACAACCCCATATGAAAAGAAAAAGCAACTAGCTAAACCACCTAATATACTTATTACCACTCCAGAGTCTTTATCTCTTTTACTTTCTAATAAAGAATCTAATAATCTGTTCAAAGAGTTGACATCAATAATTATTGACGAATGGCATGAATTGATGGGTAGTAAAAGAGGAAACCAGTGCGAGTTATCTTTAAGTTGGCTAAGAGGTAATATAAAAAATTTACAAATTTGGGCAATGTCTGCAACTATTGGAAATATTGAAGAAGCAGCAAGAGCAATAGTTGGGATGAGCGCTATTAAACCCAAAATTATAAGTACAAATATTCAAAAAGAGATAGAAATTGTAAGCGTTTTGCCAGAGGAGGAAACGACCTTTCCATGGAGTGGCCATCTTGGAATTAGAAGTCATTCTTCACTTATAAAAATCCTAGATAAAAACAAAAGCACCTTATTATTCACCAATACAAGAAACCAATCTGAAAGATGGTATCAATGTCTTAAATTTTATCTCCCAGAGATGGAAGATAAAATCGCACTACATCACGGATCCCTCGATAAAGAAGATAGAAAAAGAGTTGAAGAAGGGGTTAAAGACGGATTAATAAAATGGGTAGTCTGCACCAGCTCTTTAGATTTGGGCGTTGACTTCCAACCTGTAGATCAAATAGTTCAAATTGGTAGTGCAAAGAATTTAGCTAGACTTATCCAAAGAGCGGGAAGAAGTGCTCATAGACCAGGTGGAAAATCCAAAATAATTTTTATGCCTACTAATTCTTTAGAGTTATTAGAGATTAGTGCAATGAGAAGAATAATAAAAAGTGGTATAGCTGAGGAAATTAGACTTCCTGAATTATCTTATGATGTGCTTCTACAACATCTAATAAGTTTGGCATGTGGAAATGGCTTTGATCCGAAAATTGAGAAAGAAAGAATCAAAAATTGCTGGAGTTTTAGAAACTTAAAAGATCAAGATTGGGATTGGTGTCTTGACTTTTTAGAATATGGAGGAAAATGTCTTAAAGCATACCCAAAATATAAAAAGATAGTTAAAGAAGAATCGCAAAATAATAATGAAAACTTTAAATATTTTGTAAGAGACAAATCCTTAATAAGAATGCATAAGTTCAATATTGGGACAATTACAAGTGACAAATTTGTGAATGTCAAATATATGAAAGGTAAATCCCTAGGTAATCTAGAGGAGAATTTTGCTTCAAAATTAAATCCCGGAGATACATTTTACTTTGCCGGCAAAATGCTTCAATTTGTAAGAATAAGAGATATGGTTTTATATGTTAAAAAATCAACAAAAAAAAGTTCTCTAATTCCTGCATGGGTCGGAGGTCAAATGGCAATTTCTGATCTACTTTGTGAAAATTTGAGAAAAGAAATAGATATATGCAACGAACTAGAAAATGATGATTGCTTAAATCCTGAACTCAATTCATTACGCCCAATATTGAATAAACAAAAAGTTCTTTCAAATATTCCTAAGAAAGATGAATTCCTTATAGAAATATATAAAACCAAGGATTTATCAAATCTTTTTGTTTTTACACTTGATGGAAAATTTGTAAATGAAGGGATTGCATTTTTATGGGCTTTGAGATTGGCAAAATTAAAACAATCTACATTTAGTATTACTGCTAATGATTTTGGATTCAGCTTAACAACGGCAGAAGATTATGATTTTTCCATAATAAAAAAAGAAGCAGATTACTTTTTGAATAACAAAAAATTAGAAGAAGATCTAGAAAATGCAATTAATTTTTCAGAATTAACAAAACGAAGATTTAAAAATATTGCCCAAATAAGTGGACTTGTAAATCAAAATAATCCAACCAAAACAAAAACCTCCTCTCAACTTCAAATAAGTTCAAGTCTTTTCTACGATGTCTTTACTAAATATGAAGAAGGCCATCTTTTGATAAAACAATCGCATCAAGAAGTTAAAGAATATCAATTAGAAAATAAAAGAATATCTAGATCATTAGAAAGATTAAAAAATTTAAAAATTCTATTAAACGAGATAAAAACTCCAACTCCTTTTGCTTTCCCTTTATTAGTTGAAAGACTTAAAAATACTTTAAGCAATGAACCAATAGAAAAAAGAGTAGAAAAACTTATAAAAAAATATAGTGATTAAATGAAAAAAAGTTCTTTTAAATTTAGTTGGGAAGATACATTGTTAGAGATGCTTCCTTCAAGATCTTTATTTATACCTGAAACAAAAGAATTGTTAATATGCGATATTCATCTTGGGAAAGCTGAGTATTTTCAGCAAAATGGTATACCACTTACTAATAATTCAGATAAAAATAATTTCGCAAGAATAAAAAAAATAGTAAAAAGATATAGTCCTGAAAAGTTAATAATATTGGGAGATTTATTCCACAGCAAATATTCAATAGATAAAACTCTTCAAAAAAAAGTTGAGGATCTCCCTGAGCTACTAAAAACTAATGTTGAACTCATCCTCGGAAATCATGATTTAGGTTGTGATATTAAAAATATAAAAATTTTTGACACTAGAAAATCTAAAAATATTACATTTAGCCATGAGCCAGTTAATCTTGAAAACAATAAAACCTTGAATATTTGTGGACATTATCATCCAAAAGTCTATTTAAAAAGCAATGGAGATAAATTATCTTTTAGGTGTTTTGCAATGGATATTAATAAAAATATTTTATATATTCCTGCATTTGGAGACTTAACAGGAGGATATCCCTGCAAAAAATCATTCAAAAAATGGGCAATTGTATCTGAAGAAGAAATTATCGAAATAAAATCTTAAGAAAAATCCCATTGAAGTTACTTAAATTTTTCATTTAGAAATACCAATTTATACTTAAAAGTCTCGATTAGTTTTTTTATCAATTAATTTAAATTCAATAAATCTATTTTCTACTAGCAAAAATAGATAATAAAAATTTTATACAGCTAATGAGCCTTTCCTTATCAAACAATCCACGTTATAAAAAAAATAAACACATTTTATAGAAATGAAAAAATTAATATCCTTGATTTTATTTCCATTTCTTTTAATTCCATTTGAGGCAAAAGCAAATGATAATTTTTCTGTTGAGATAGAGGCACTTACACTCGTAATGGAGCAATATAAGGAAGATACTGAATCAAGTGTTGAATTAGACATAGAAGATAAAAAGTCAAGTTACATGGCTCTTAAACAAGACGAATGCAATGCAACTGTTCAAGTTACAGAAAAAACTGGATTAGAGGTTGTAAATACTGAATCTTTTGATGTAAATGTCTGTTTGAAAGAAATCTATAAAGTAATCAATTAAATAAGCAGGTTATAAAAATATAATAAAAAGAAGCAAATTTAAAGAGGTCTTTTACTTAAAGAAGGTAAGACCTCGAGACCTAACAGAAAACTTTGGAACGGGTTCTGCATACCCAATTAATAACCACAATAGAATTGTAAAGGTGTAATTAAAAGTACAAAACCTAAAATTATTTTTTAAGTAATTATTTCTTCTTTGATAATGTTTGTGATTCTTCTCTAGACATTAAAGCTTCGATTTGAGCAAGAACTTTTTGAAGTTCATCGGTTTTTGTAAGAGATGCTTCTGCTACTTCTCTTAATTTTTCTAACTGTTCTTTAGTTTTATCCATGATAAATAAATTAGAAATTAACCACTCTTTAAAATGGTTTTAATACAGATTTTTCACTCCCACACAGATTCATATTCTCTCTTTTTTTTATAAAGTCAAATAAATTTTCCTTTATTAAAGTTTTATGAGGACTTCCAATTAATTCTTTATTTATTATTATTGAAACCATAAGATTACCTGAAATAGAAATACTTTGGAATTATGAAGTAAATACAGGTAAGCCTATTGTTGCAGTTGTTATGAGAGCGCCTGCAAAAATCAAAAAAGGTAGAAAAGGATAGTTTTTCAACGATAAACATACTAAATCAAGATTACTATATAGGTATTTATACTGTTTGTCTACCCTTTATCCTTTTTAAAGTTAAAATCTTTCTTTTATAAGTAAAAATTTAAACATCAACCAAATTTACCAGATATGTATTCCTGAGTAGTTTTTTCTTTTGGAGAGTTAAAAATTTTCTTCGTCGAATTAAATTCAGCAAGATAACCAACCTTTCCTCCATCACCATCTTCATATTCGATAGCATTAAAAAATGCAGTCATATCACTAACTCTTAATGCCTGTTGCATATTATGAGTAACGATGATTATTGTGTAATTCTTCTTAAGTTCATGCATAGTCTCTTCTATTTTCAAAGTAGAGATTGGATCTAATGCAGAACATGGCTCATCCATGAGAATTATTTCAGGTTCAATCGCAATGGTTCTTGCTATACATAGTCTTTGTTGTTGTCCGCCAGATAAAGAGTAACCACTATCGTTTAATTTATCCTTACATTCGTCCCATAGAGCAGCCTTTCTTAGTGAACTTTCCACTAATTCATCCATATCTCCCGAAAAGCCATTAATTCTTGCTCCAAATGCAATATTTTCATAAATAGATTTAGGAAAAGGATTAGGTTGTTGAAAAACCATTCCAATTCTTCTTCTTACTTCAACTGGATCAACTCTTTTATCGTAAATATTAGTTCCATCAAAAAGGACAGTTCCTTTCAATGAACAATTCGGAATCAAATCGTTCATCCTATTTAGAGATCTGAGAACAGTTGATTTACCACAACCTGAAGGACCAATAAGGGAGGTTATATTTCCCTTTTTAAAGTTACAAAAAACATTTCTTACTGCTTCAAAAGTTCCATAACTAATAGATACGTTCTCAAGAGATAAAATGATATTTTTTGGTGTTTTTTTATTAGTTTTGATCATTTATTATACTCTCTTAGTTTTCTCTGTAAAAGCGGCTAATATCCTTGAAAATATATTTACTGATAGTATCGATAAAACAAGAATAAAGGAAGCTGCCCAGGCTAGTTTATTTTGAGCGTCGTATGGTTCTAGAGCAAAGTTGTATATCAATACAGCCAAAGAACCCATCTCATAAAACAAGTCTCCAAAGCCTGTTATGTAGTAGTAAGAGAATAAAGCAGTAAAAATCAAGGGCGCTGTTTCACCTGCAGCTCTAGCAATGCCAAGAACAACTCCAGTTGCAATAGATCTAAATGCAGAGGGCAAAGTAACTTTCAATATAGTTGTATACATACTTGCTCCAACACCCAAAGAAGCATATCTCAACTCATTAGGTACCAACTTTAAACCTTCGTCAGTGGTCTTAATCACAGTAGGCAACATCAATATTGAAAGTGCCATTCCTCCAGCCAAACCACTATACATACTTCCAAATAAGATCTTTGTAGAAACTATTAAGGCATAAATAAATACACCTGCAATTATTGAAGGCACCCCAGCTAAAACATTTACCCCGAATCTAATAAACCTTGAAAAAGCACCACCTTTAGAATATTCAGCTAAATATATGCCACCACCAACACCTACAGGTATCGCAATAATTGAGGCGATGGTAGTAATTATAAGTGTTCCTATTAATGCGGGATTTATGCCTCCTGCATCTAAGTCATCTCCAGGAGGATTTGGTTCTAAAGTAAATAGTTCTGGTGTAATTTGAGATCCACCTTTGATAAGAATATAAGTCACCAGAAAAATCAAAGGCAGTATTGCTATCAGCGCACAAATTACTGATAAAGAGGTAAAGAATTTATCTCCTATATTTCTTGATAATCTTTTCTGATAATAAAGTGAATTCATAATTACCTAATATTTGAGACTAAATTTC
Organism: Prochlorococcus sp. AG-455-E15; assembly: GCA_003212115.1. Classification (GTDB taxonomy): domain Bacteria; phylum Cyanobacteriota; class Cyanobacteriia; order PCC-6307; family Cyanobiaceae; genus Prochlorococcus_A. The sequence continues at coordinate 6,983 of QCQS01000013.1, forward strand.
TTAACTAGCCATTGCGCAAAGATATTGACCACCAAAGAAAGGATCATCAGTACAAAAGCCGCATAAAAAAGTGATGAAACCTGACTTCCATCAGCCTCACCAAACTGGTTTGCAAGCATGGAAGAAATGGTATATCCAGGAGATAATAGAGACCAACTAAATGCATTGGAATTACCAATAATCATTGTCACAGCCATAGTTTCTCCCATCGCTCTGCCTAAAGCTAATAAAACACCTGCCATAATTCCTGATAATGCTGCCGGCAAAATTACTGAAAATATTGTTTTCCATCTACTTGCTCCAATTCCATAGGCTGCATTCCTAAGCTTTTTAGGAACCTGATTAAGTGAATCTCTTGCAATGGAGGTCACTATTGGCAAAAGCATTACTACTAAAATCAATATGGCTAACAAGGAATTCCTACCTGTAGGTTCTGTACTGAATAAAGGTATCCAACCAAAGAAATTATGTAAAAAGACAAAAAAGGCTCTAAAAAAAGGTTCCATTACGAATATTGCCCAAAGTCCCAATACAACTGATGGTATAGCCGCTAGTAACTCAACAAAGGAACCTATTATTTCTCTGACAACTTTCGGTACAAAGTCTTCGGTAATGAATATCGCAGTTCCAACTCCCAAAGGGATGGTAATTAATAACGATAGAAATGAGGTTACTAATGTGCCATAAATTGCAGTAAAAGCGCCGTATTCATCTTTTACTGGATTCCATTCAGAAGTTACTAAAAACTTCAATCCATACCTTGAAAAGGATTCAAATGACTGAAAAAAGACTACCAAAATAATTCCTAAAAGTATTATTGCTACGAAACTAGACAAGACTAGAGCAGTATTCTTGAAGATAATATCTATATTTTTTTCGATACCGAATCTTTTACGATTCTTGAAAAGAGTTAATTTCTCTTCCATTAAAAAAAGAATATCTCTATAAATCTACTACTAAATGCTGTAAAAGACTTTAAGAGGACTTAAAGGTATATGAAAGTCATGATAATTTGACATCTATTAAAAAATTTAACTACCTATTTTTTCAACGGCAGCTCTTGATTTCAAAAGGATATTCCCTTTTAAGGGGATAAATCCAAGGGATGAAGCCTTATCTTGATACTCATCACTTAACAATGTATTAAAGGCTTGTTTGATTGCTTTAGTGTTTCTACCATTACCTTTTTCGTAAGCAAGTATCCAAGTCAAGGTTGCTATTGGATAAGCTCCTTTAGCTTTAGGGTTAGGATTTATACCAGCTAAGTTTTCATCAAGCTTAATGCCGTTTAAAGCTATTGCGCCTGATTCAGTATTTGGAGTAACGAATTCACCAGAAAGATTTTGAAGTGCAGCAGCCTTAACATTACCTTTAATGTATGACTGGTTCACATAACCAATTGCACCTGGAGTATTTTGAATAACACCTGCAACACCAGAATTTCCTTTTGCTCCAACTCCTGAAGGCCATTTAACAGATTTACCAGTACCTAAATTCCAAGTTTTAGAGAAAGCCTCCATAGAATTTGTAAAAGCTTTAGTCGTGCCTGAGCCATCAGAACGATGTGTCCAAGTTAACTTACCTGATTTACAGCCTAATTCCTTCCAATCTTTTATCATTCCCATTGCTACTTGAACAGCCTGCTCTTGAGTTAATTTCAAATCGCAATCATAGTTATATCCAAAAGCAATTGTTCCGCCTACCATCGGTATTTGAACAAGTCCTCTTTTAACTTTCTCTATATCAGAATCTTTCATAGGATCATCTGATGCACCAAAATTTACAGTTTCGTCTATGAAAGCTTTTCTTCCAGATCCAGAACCTACTGCTTGATAATTAACTCTAGGGCCTCCAGATTTAGCTAAGTCAAAAAACCACCTGGTATAAATTTTCGAAGGAAATGTTGCACCAGCTCCACTCAATCTTTTTGAAGCAATCGCTTCCTGAGAGAGAACTAATGAGATAGCAGAAGAAAAAATAAGGATTTTTTTTAATATGCCCACTTTGTAATGAGAAATGAGTCTGTTAAATATAAATTACAGCCAAAAGGTAACTTAAGAATTTAAAGATATATAAATCAAATTATTTTGATATATAGAAATTATTATGTATATATCGGGATTAAAAGCTCAGCTGGAAAATTAAAATTCTCAATTAAATATCAACTCTTAATTTAGAATTTAATTTTTGTTGTTACTCTGTTTTTATTTTGAGATTTGAATTCAAAAATTCCCGAATTAGTAAATATGGTCAACTCATCTCCAGATGTTTCTTCAATTGCAATTCCCTCAGACTCTAGATTTTTAACATATACATTACCAATAAGTTTTAGAGATTTATCATCCTTGTCAAAAGAAAGCTTGTCAGAATAAGCCTCAAAATTACCACTATTACTCTTAATAACTACATTTCCCTTAGCCTCTAAATCACCTTCTAAAGTATTTATTTGAGAATCAGATGTAATTGTGTAATTAGTTAATTGCTCAGCAAAAGAAAATTCAGCAAATAAAAATAAAAAAGATGCAAAAAATAAGCTTTTCATTTACTCCCAACCCTTTTCCGCATTTTGAATAATCCATTGTGCAAGAACCTTATCCTCTCCATCCTTCAATTTATTTTTATAACCCTTCATAAAGCCAATCCCTTCATTGGCAATAATTGTTATTGAATCTACATCTGCTATTCCTCTTTTTTTAAGGTCGGAAAGTTTTAATGATTTAGATCCTTTGAGAACGACTGATCCACCTCTTACATGGCAGCCTGCACAAACATTTCTAAAAATTGTTTCTCCACCTCTAATATTAGAAGCCATTAGATATCTATTTTGCAGAGAGATTTGAAAAATAATTATTAAAGTTATTACAGGAATTACAAGTAGATATTTAAATAATTTCATAGAATTTATTCCACCCAAAATCAATTTAGCTTTTAATTCTTAATCTCGATCTATTTATTTTAATAACTCTACTGCTACGACAAGATTTCCTAAAAGTCCGTTCAAGGTATTTAGTTGTTCTTTACTACCAAATGCTATTAATACCTGACCTGGTTGAAGTATGAAATTACCGCCAGGATTGGTCACCAACTTTTCGTTTTCTTTTATTGCTAATATTTTGGCCCCGCTTTTTTTACCTATTCCAAGTTCAGAGAGTGATCTTTTCTCTGCAGTTTCAAAAAGACTTATATCATTACTTAATTCAAATTCTTCAATTTCACATTCACTTCCTGCAAGCAGATCAAGGAAGTCGATAGCTATTGGTCTTAATGCCATTGATGCCATCGCTCTTCCTGCTGCGATATAAGGGCTTACAACTATACTTGCTCCAGCTAATCTCAATTTACTTGCGGCTTCTTCGGTTCCAGCTCTTGCAATTACTCTTATAGAACTTCTTATTCCTTTTGCACTCAAAACTACATATAAATTAGCAGCGTCGTTGGGTAAGGTAACGACCAAACTTTTGCATTTTTCTAACCCTGCAAGTTTTAAAGTCTCATCAAGAGTGGCGTCAGCGCAAAGAACTTCTAAACCATTTTCTTCAGCAATTTTTTTTCTATCTTCATCGCTCTCAACTACAATGATTGGAATATTTTGCGTTTTTATTTGATTAGATATTTCCTGACCTACCCTCCCATATCCGCACAAAATTACATGATTTTCCATTTTTCTAAGAAGTCTTTTAAAACGTAATTCGTTTACTCTTTGAAAATAGCCGGATTCGAATAATCTAACAGCTTTTTGAAAAGTAAATTGAATAAAGATCAATCCGCCAACGATTACTAAAACAGTTACGATCCTGCCTTCAGGACTTAAAGGTTGAACCTCTCCAAAACCAATAGTGGTTATTGTGATCAGAACCATCCATAAGCAATCACTCCATTCCCATCCCTCTGTAATTCGATAGCCAATTGCACCTAAGAAAAACAGAAAGAATAAAGAATAAATAAGACCTAACCAAGGCCTTAAATAGTCTTTAACAAAATAGAACTCAAATAATCTAAGCTTCATATCCCTCATTATCGTTAACTATTCAAAAATTTCAAAAAAATTTTCTATTATGTTCCTAAAACTATTTATTTCTTTAGGTGAAATACATATTGAGCAGGATAATAATATTTATTTTCGTAGCTGTATGCATTAAACAAATGATTATGGTCTCTGGTCTTATTTAGTTTTTGATTCAAAAGCAATTCAAGGTTTTACTTGTACTGATTCAATAAGAAAATCAGAAGCTGCTTTTAACCAATCAGCGACTGTAAGACGAAGGTCAGGTTGAGAATATACAAGCGCGATAATAATTCCAACTAAGATTATCCTTACCATGGCAATTCAAATATTCTTATGAATTAAAGCACAACTATTTAGTAAAAAAAACCTTAAATTTATAAAAAATAGATTAATTAAAATTTCTCTAATTGATTAAACAAATATTCCACTCTTCTGAGATTAACACCCAAATCTGATTGCCCTAATCTTGCTGCAGATCTTATTTGGATTATTCCTTTTGATCTGTCTACATAGCTTCTTACATCAAGCTTTAAAATTTCAAGGTCGTCAGGAAATCTAAAAATCAAACTTCTACAGACACCTTTCCAATAATTCCTTCCACTTTCAATAACTTTTGTCCGAGGTAACCCTTCTGCCAGAGAAACAAGTTGAATAAACTTTTGATCAACATTTATTAGTTTCTTTTCTACTAAGACACTATTTAATGGGTTAGTTATTGGAGCAAGACCTTGGATGGAAGAAACCATATTTTTTAAGAACTAGTTATTGTTCTAACCGATTTCATACACAAAGTGAGAGAAAAAAGTAAATAATTTTCTCATAAATTTGATCTCTTTATAAAGATTCCTTATTTTGTGATCAAAATTCTAAAATTTAAGATTTTTTATTGTTTTTTTTGATAAAGATGGTTGCCTACTTTGTTTACTATTTAGTTTCCTAACCCATAAAAAAACTCCCACAAACAAAAAAATTTCAACAATAATTCCAAGCTGTATAAGACTCATTTTTTATCCTCTTTTTTCTTGTTGGTGCCCTCTATATATGGCACAAGGATATTTGATAGCCATTTTTTAAATGAACTTAAAGGTTTCATAATCTATTTACTTGCCTTTTCTCCACATACTCCTCCCTTTGATGAGATCCTCTATATTTGGCCAAGCTGCTATTAATTCTTTGAGTGCCTTTCTATTAGGAGTATAGAAAACACATGACAATGCACTTATTACATAAAGTATGAACCATAACTTACTTTCTGAATAAGCTAGAGACAAAGAGAAAAGAAAACTTCCAATAAAGAAAAAGAAAAATGACCTATTTAATATTTCTAATGGAGTTCTTTTAAGTCTGTAAAATTTAATCTTTTTACTATCTTCCTCAGTATCTTTCTGAAATTTACTTTCGTACGAATTAATTATTTCTTCTTCTAGAACTTTTTCATACTCTAAATTATCAATTGGATCGCTTTTATCCTTTTTATTTATCATTAGTATTTCTACATTATAAATATAGTAACTAATTTAAGATATTTTAATAAGTATCAAATTGTATCTGTTAAGTAGAGCTACACGAACAGATCATGATTTTGAAAATACTTTAAGATTGTTTTATTAATAAAAGATAAATTAGTCAATATATTCTTTTTAATTTTCCCAAGTCTTTCAGTCATTTAAAACAATCACTTCTATAAACTTCATAGCATTAATTAAATTGGGAGGCAATATCTAAATCTAGAGTTAAAATAGTTTAGAGATTTTAATAATAATCTATATGCAAAGGTATTTGATTTCCTACGAATTTACAGATGGCGAGGATCAAGAAGAAGGGGCAGAAATGCTAATTAATTGGTACGAATCAGGTGGTCCCCAAAACAGACCTGAAAACTATGAGGTTCATTCTTGGATTTTTATGGTTCAAAATGGAATTGGACATTCTGTAGTGAGTGCAGATTCTCTTGAGACAATTTGGAAGCAATGGCATCCCTGGAGAAGGTTAATGGATATAAGTATTCAACCGTGTATGGATCTCGATGAGACAGTGGGGTTATTCAAAAAACAAAAAATGAATACACGGATTGTCTAAAAGTATTTCTGACTTCCAAATATAAATTTCTTTTTAGTAGCACCTAATACTACAGACATATTTAACTGCGTTAAAAAGGATAAGATTAATTTTCCATGATGAATGATTCTTATCACATTTATTTCAAAGGAGAAATTCTTTTCAAGAATTTAAGTAAAGATGAATTTGAATTTGTTTGGGAAAAACTTTATACATCTTATATAAATGCCTTAAATAAAGAGCTAACCTACGAATTAATTAGCGAAAACAATATTATGGAGTCGGCCTTTAACCTTGAACCATCGTACTAAATGAAGAACTAAATATTACACTATGAATAAAATAAGAACAACTGTCTCTCTTTTATTTTGAGGTACTCTTTCTCTTCTTTAGTTATATCCAAAGCAATTTTATTTGCCTCGATTTCAACATTTGAACTATAAGTTTCAAAGTTTTCTTCTCTTTTAAATAGAGCGACAATGCCTATATCTGTTATGAACCAAATAAAATGATCGGTTTCTCCAATTGGCTCTTCTTTTAAAGAGTCAAAAATCAAATCGTAGGTTGAATCCATTTAATTGTTCTCTGAGGGATTTTAGTTGCCCCCCATTGCAATAATTTACGGCCTCATAATTGGTACCACCATCTTCAATAATTTCTTCAACACATTTATTGAAAAGTTTAGACTCTTGTTTTACTGAACATAATCCAAAAGCTATTGCAGCTAAAGCTATTGCAGATACAAAGTTAGAACCAAGTTGAATAAAGCCATAGGCGAACATAATGTTTTTCTTTCCAGAACATTTTTTTGAATCCTTTTTTTCTTCTGTCATTTTAAATAATTAATTTAATCAAATTTATTTGATTAATTTTTGTTTTGAGAAATATTTGCATGGAGAAAACCGAATTAAACAATTATTTATCAACTATGACAAATATTAAAATTTTCAAGTTTAGATTGATTTTTCTTCATTTTTATTTTCAATTTGATACATGATGAAGAAAAAACTTTTTAAATTTTTTATCAACATAAGCTTCTGCTAAAAATATTTTATCTTTTTTAAAAAGTAATGATCCCACTGTTATGACAAGAGATTATGATAATTTTTAAACTATATTTTATTTTATTTGATGAAGTATTAATACTTAAAAAATTTTCCAGAAAAGCTTGTTTTGATAATGCTCCCGAAGAGTTATCCACTTTTTAAGCGTTTTTCAACAGGGTTTTCCACAGTATGTTGAATAAATTTCAATTTCTATGTGCAAAATAAAATATTATCTTCTTTTAAGAAAAAACTAGCCACATTTTTTTTGGGGGATCACTATGATCTCAACTGTCTTTTAAATAATTTTAAGAATAAATCTTATGAATCCAAATGAGACAAAAAAGAATTTAAATCCCGAAATCAAAAAAGAGTTGGAAAAATCTAAACTCAAAGTTCTTACTAATGAAAATGATTTTTTAGTAAAAAACCTCAAAAAGGCTGGATGATTTATTAGAGCTAAAAATTATTACTAAACAACAAAATTTTCAAAAAACTCCTTTCTAGGGCAAAATAATGATTTCTTGAATGATCACCCAAAATATTTAATTTGCCAAATATAAAATTTCTATTAAATATACAAATTAATACTCTTAATACTTAACAAATTAAGCAAATCCTAGTTATATTAATTAAATCTCAGCAAGAGATCAGATTAGAAATATAAATTCCAAGTACAAATTTTTTTTAAATTTTTAAACACTAGCATTCCTTATTAGCATCATAATTTCTTTAAAAGATGAATATCCAAGAACTTAAAATCAACTATAAAAAACTTTTAAACAAAGCTGCCAAAGCAAATGGTCGCAAAGAAACTGTTTCATACTTAAATCGTGCTGCTAAAATTAAATCAAAAATCTATTCAAACACTAAAGTAAAATGCTTTAGATGTAATGGAGCAGGTTTTCTAAGAATTTCATTAGATGAGACTAAAACATGTCTATCTTGTTATGGGAAGGGTTTTTTAATTAAAGAAATTCAGCAAGTTTAAAAATTTTTATTGTTCATGAAAAATCTCATTCAAACCCACAAAAAATTAATAAAAACAGTAAAAGAACAAATGGGATTTTCTGATTATGGAATGTACTGGTTGGCTTTCCTGGAAGGGGGTTTAACTATATGGTTGCTAGATAGAATATTTTTCCACTGGTTAAAGTTTTAATTTTTATTTATGTAAAAAAATTCTGCAGGTATAAAATAAAATAATTTATCGAAATCATTTGAAAAGTTGTAGCATAGTAAAAAACTAATATGCAATTACTGGGATTAATTCTTTTACTAGCTAGTAGCTGGTATTTATGGAAACTAACAACAAACTTTCTTGATGAACCAACAAAAAAAGAGCTATCTAAAAGTTTTGATAACCTCAAAAATAAATTCTCTGAGGGGAAACAAAATTTCTCTAAAGCAAAAATAAGCGAAGCTTGGGAAAAATACAAAGAAGAAGGTGGTGCCTTATCTAATAAAGAAAAAAGCTAGTGGACTTTTTTATTATTACAAACTTCACTAAAGATATTTCAAGAATTGATCTAATTGGTATTTTGATTGGTCATTTAATTTTTGGTGTTGCCTTGACACAGCTTTTAGATTGGAAGTGGTTAAAGAACCTTATGAGTGAAGAAGATAAAACAAGGATGCTTAAAAGTTATACATGGAAAGACTTATTAGTAGATGGAGCAATTGTAACGGTAGTTCTAGGAATAATATTTTTGATAATTAGCATTTTTCTATAAATGGACTTAACATACATCCTTTTAGTTTTTTTAATGATATCAATTATGATTTTCACTCAAATAATCAATTCCTCCGATAAACCAAAATAAATGACAGAAGTAACTAGCAACTCTTCAACTGGGTGGTACTTAATTGCTTTGGTAAGCACTTTATCTTTTTTAGCCTTAATTTACTTCGGCCAAAAAAGATAGAGTACATTTTGAAAGAATATTTGAATTCATAAAAAAAAAACTCTGCAACTAATTTAGGTGCAGAGTTCTTGATTATTAAATTATTGGTTTATATAAATCTATTAATGATGAAACCTTTTTTCTTAATTAAAGAAAAAGAGACCGATGAATGTGATGAAGATACTGAATTCACGGTCCCTTTGATAACCGCATTTTTCGGTAGATACGACAATGAATCACCTCCTTTACTAATGTTTTTTTTAAGATAACTAAAAGAATTTAACAAGGAAATAAATTCGTTAAAAATTTAAAAGTTTTTTAACAAACTAAAGATATAAATCTTTTCAATGTAAAAGTATTGATATTACCAAGGCAAAACTTCTCCGTTGGCATGCCAAAACGTACCCGAGTTATTTCTATTTAAAGATTCAATACGTTTTAAAAGACCATTTGCTGATTCTTCAGGACTAATTCCATTTCTTGTAAAGCCAGTCATTCTTGTACTCACTAGCCCAGGATGCAAAATAGCTACATAAATATCTTCTCTTGATAAATCTATAGACAGTGATTTTGCTGCCATTGACAATGCCACCTTAGACATCCTGTAACCATAAGAACTTCCAGATGTATTATCTTCAATAGATCCCATTCTACTTGTGATAAAAGCAACTTTAGAAGATCTTTTTAAAAGATGTTTAAGTGATTGAGTCATATATATTGGGCTCAATGCATTGACTTCAAATTGCCGCAAAATACTTTTTTTATCTAAGTTTTCGAGAGAATTAAATTCATAAATTCCTGCATTATGAATTAAGCAATCTAAATTAACCCCTGATAGTTTTTTACACAAATTTGTAATCGACTCTCCAGAAGAAATTTCTATATTCTCTTCAATCCTGACTCCTAAATCTCTGAGTTCTTTTGAAGCTTTCCTACACGTAGCAATTACATTATCTCCCCTCTTATGAATTTGACTACATAGTTCTAATCCAATACCCCTATTTGATCCTGTAATTAGATAAGTCGACATCTCTAAACTAAAAAATAAAAGTTTAATCTAAATATAAATACAAAAAAGACAAACTAGAAAAAGAAAAAATTTATAAAATGCCTTATAAGATTTTTTAAGGTTATAATAGTTCTGATTTTTAAAAGAATTTATAAAAGAAAGCAAAGATATTTTTATCATCAAAATTTAATGTATGGAAATTTTCAATAAAGAATTTATACAAGAGATTATTAGGCTAACGTGGAGAAATCCTGCTTTCATGGCTATAGCTATTGCATTTGTTTGGCTTATCCCACAATTATTCATCAGAAAAATAATGGAAAAAAAATATGAACGAAAAAAAATAGAAATTCAAAAAAATAAAATTCAGAAGCTTTACCCAACTAATACTCCTAAATAAGATTTTTATTTATAAGATTATCTAATGAATAAAAAAGCTTTTTTCATCTAACTAAAATATTATTAACCAGAAAACTGTAAAAAATAATACCTAAAACAAAAAAAATAACTTCTAGTATTTTAAAAAGTTGTTTAATATGAAGCCAGAACCGAAGAAAAAACTGCCTAACAAAAAAGTTATAAGATCAGCAAAATTTGAGGCTAAAGAACAATTCACTAAATCTGCTTTAGAAAATTTAAAAACAGAAAATGAAAGAATTGTTAATTCACTAAAAAAATCTGGGGAAATTAGAGAATCAAAAAAAAAATAAATTTACATAATTAAAATTTATTTATTATTATATTATTTTATTGATTGAGAAATGATTGAAAAAATCTCTCTAGCAAATCATCATTTACCTCAACTTATTGGGTTCGTACTTATGTCAATTGGTTATACATTAGGTAATAAATTTTATCTTCCAGAAATTAAACAAAAGTAATAATTTCAAGTTAATAAAATTAATTTAAATAAATAACATTGAAAATATATTCCTACTAAAAAAATATTTTCGAAAGTTTTTCTAGCTTAGAGAAATAAGACTTTAAAGCTAATTTTGTAATTCAATCAAGACTACTCTTTAGATGTTTCTGATACATAAATGTAACATTAAAGGCTTTTAAAATATGAAATCCAAAGAAAAAGTAAGATTTCATACTAATTATTTTTAAATATGTTACATTCATTAATAATTCAATTTAAGGTTTCCTCTGTCAATAAAGCAGGATTAAGGAAATGTTGGGTACCTACAATCGTCATTTACTCTTTGGCTACTAATTGATCACATATGAAATCAAAAAATGGATGCTCTTACTAGTTTTATAGTTGTTATTATCGCAATTACAATCCAATTCTCTTTATACGCCATCAAAAGGTTACAGGAACCTTTAGAACCAAATTATTTGATAGATAAAAATTCGAAAAAAATTAAAAACTATATGGGTAAATTTTGGAAAAATGCCGAAATAACAAATGGTAGATTAGCTATGATTGGCTTTTTAGCTTTAATAATAAATTATGGTTTTTTTGGGTGGATAATTCCAGGGTTTATTTAACTCATTTGTATATCAAAGATTCAAGAAAAAATAAGTCTATCGTTAAAAAAAACTCTCCTTTTAAAAAAAAAATTTTTATTATAAGTAAAAAAACTTTGAGTAATTCTGATTTTGATAAAAATGGAATAGACAGCAATGGAATACATTGGCTTCAATATGCTGCTTTTGCTGTTTCTGGTTTCGCAATATTTACAACCTGGGCATTTTTTTTTGATGAAAGATTCCATAATTTCATATTGAACATTTTTAGGATTATTAACTGCAGTGGCTTTAACTGTAATGGAGCTTTTTAAAAATCTATGGCTAATCCAGATCAAAAAACAATATTAATTGATAATGCTTTTGAAGAAATTAAAAATATTTGTATAAATCTTCAAAAAGATACTGATGCTTCGAATTTAGAAATTAAAAGTTTACTAAAACTGATTATCAATAAATGGGAAGAAAAGGAAGCACAAAAAACTGGATTTGGATTTAGGTAAAGTTAGCAACTTTCCAAGAAGAGACTAAGGCATTAAACCATCTTTATATGAACAGATTATTTGCATTAAAATTTCATATTTATAATTTACATTTATAGAAAGAAACTAAAAAGGAATGAATCTCAAATAGAAGATTCATTCCAGATTAAGCATTAGTTTTATCTAGATTTAAATTTTATAATTCAACTCCTCTGGTGGACTGTCAATCATTAGATCCCTCCTATTCAACAAGTTAAACCTACGCCTTACTTATAAAGAAAGTAAATCAGTAAAAATGCTGATTTACTATTTTCTAAAATGTTTGAATTAAAGAAGCCAATTCTGGTGCATCTAATAAAAGTGCAAAAAATGTGAGCACGACTAATAAAAATATGGAAAAGTAGAATTGAATCATCTTTTAAAGTTACTTAAAAAGAATTTTTTAAGTTGTATAAAATAATGCTTTGTTTACATAATTAAATATCTCAACCTAGAGAAGTTTAATTAGAGAAAAATTAAGATGTTTCAGGGGAAAATATCGTCCTATTTTTTTGCCAATACTCACCCTCTAAAAAAAATAAAAAAGACCAACCTTTATTCCATCCTAAGTAGAAGGGATTTCGATACATTGCATTCTTTTGGGTATATTCCTTAATGTTATTTTCCTTTTCAACTTG
>QCQS01000014.1 GCA_003212115.1 Prochlorococcus sp. AG-455-E15
GGTTTAAAGCAATTAATTCCTGCAAAAGAACTTGCTCAAAATCATTATGGAGTACATAGAGAAAGACCCTTTTTTGGTGATTTAGTAGAATTTATTTCAAGTGGTCCTGTTGTAGCAATGGTGTGGGAAGGCGAAGGAGTTATTTTGAGTGCCAGAAAACTAATAGGTGCAACAAAACCTCTGGAAGCAGAGCCTGGAACAATTAGAGGTGATTTAGCTATTGATATTGGGAGGAATATTATTCATGGTTCTGACGGAGAAGATACAGCAAAATTTGAAATTGATCTTTGGTTTAACAAAGAGGAATTATGTGAGTGGGAAACTTCTGATTCGAAATGGCGATCTGAAAATTAAAATTTAAATCGCAAATCTATCTAAACTAAATTTTTCTAAAAAGCTTTTTTCTATTTCCTTAAGATTTTTATTTTGAACTATTTTCAAAAGAAGATCACTTGTTATTGCAGAAAATAAAACTCCATTTCTGTAATGTCCTGTAGCTATAAAAAGATTTTCAATTTTTGATTTTCCAATTATTGGTTTTAGATCTGGTGTGCAAGGTCTAAATCCCCACCAATGTTCCATTTGTGGCCAATTAATAGCTTCTGGCAATAAGGAGCGAATGCCTTCTTGCAGTTGTTTTATTCCATTAGGAGTATTACCTTGATTAAATTTTGAATCTTTTTCAACTGTCGCTCCAACTATGATGAGTCCATCATCACGGGGAACTAAATAAGTTTTTGGACCAAAAATAACCCTTTTCAAAAAATTTGTTGGACCTTGTATTGATAGCATTTGTCCTTTTACAGGAAAGACTGGAATCTTTTTAAAAATTTTTTTACTCCAAGCACCGCTGCATATAATTGCTTTTTCGCAGTTAATTTTTTTTATTTCCCCTGTGGCACATAAAACTGTTGCACCTGTAATTTTGTTTTTTTCGAATGTCAAATCCTCTACTTCTGATCCTTCTTGAAATTCGACTCCATGCAAGGAGCATGCTCTCTCAAGAGCACGCATTAGTCTTCTTCGGTTATCAATTTGACCATCTTGTTCAAAAAGTAAACCATGTTTCCAAATAGAATTTATTCCATGAATTTCTGTTTGAAGATCTTTGTGATTTAAATATTTTCCGTATTCATAAGTGGGAAACTCTTCAAGATCTTCTTTGTTTTTAAAAGGAACTACTATGCCACATTTTTTTAAACCGCATTTAATATTACTATCTTGTTCAATACTTTTTATCCACTTTGGAATTAGATTTTGACTTTCTTGGCCAAATTTTAGTAATTCATCTTCGAGCCCTTCGGCATGAGTAGCTAACATTCCTGCAGCAACAAATCCAGCTGATTCATTTCTGTTTTTGCTTAAAACTAAAACTTTGAAGTTATTTCTAGAAAATTCATAAGCAATAGATAGACCTAAAAGTCCACCGCCAATGATTAATATCGAATTTTTGGTTTCTTGTGCCATTTAAAAATTAATATTTTTATTTGTGTTTTGGTCCTCTTTTCCTTTATATCCAATAATATTAATAAAGAGACTTTTAATAATGAACAATTTGGAATCTTGGGAAGCTGTGATTGGTTTGGAAACTCATGTACAGCTTAATACGAAAAGTAAAATATTTACATCTGCGTCAACAGCTTTTGGTGATGCACCTAATACGCATATAGATCCTGTAGTTTGTGGGTTACCAGGAACCCTTCCAGTTCTTAATGAGACTGTTCTTGAGTATGCTGTAAAAACTTCGTTAGCATTAAATTTAAACGTTGCAGAACATTGTAAATTTGATAGAAAACAATATTTTTATCCTGATCTGCCTAAAAATTATCAAATTTCACAATTTGATGAGCCACTAGCTGAAAATGGTTGGTTAGAGGTTGAAATAATTGAAAAGGACAAAGAACCATATATTAAAAAAATTGGTATAGAAAGGCTACATATGGAAGAAGACGCCGGAAAACTAGTGCATTCAGGAAGTGATAGATTAGCTGGCTCTAAGTATTCTTTAGTTGATTACAATCGTGCCGGAATAGCACTTTGTGAGATTGTAAGTAAACCTGATATTAGATCAGGTAAAGAGGCATCTGAATATGCTTCAGAGATTAGAAGAACAGTTAGATATCTAGGGGTATCAGACGGCAATATGCAAGAGGGTTCATTACGCTGTGATGTCAATATTTCAGTTAGAAAAGGACCTAATGCTCCTTTTGGTACCAAAGTGGAAATAAAAAATATGAATTCATTTTCTGCAATTCAAAAGGCTTGCGATTATGAAATAGCCAGACAAATAGAAGTTTATGAAAATGGAGGAAAAATTTTTCAAGAAACAAGGTTATGGGATGAAGCTAAGCAACTAACGAAAAGTATGAGATTAAAAGAAGGTAGCAGTGACTATAGATATTTTCCTGATCCTGACTTAGGTCCAATTGAAATAACAAAAGACCAACAAGAAATATGGTTTAAAGAACTGCCAGAATTACCTTCAAAGAAAAGAAATAAATACGTAAGTCAATTTGGGTTGTCTGCATATGATGCAAGGGTAATTTCTGATGAAATAAGCATGGCAAACTTTTTTGAAGAAACAGTAGCAAATGGTGCCGAGGCCAAACTAGCTTCAAATTGGGTAACAAGTGATATTGTGGGCTATTTAAAATCAAACAAACAAAGTTTTAGTGACCTAAAGCTTAGTCCTGAAAATCTTGCTGAAATGATTAGCATGATTTCAAAAAATATAATTAGTGGAAAAATTGCAAAAGAAATTCTACCTGAACTTATTCAAACAAATATTTCTCCGAAAAAATTAGTTGAAGAAAAAGGGTTGGCAATGATATCTGATTCTTCAAGTATTTTACCGATAATTGATGAACTTATAAATGAACATCCAAATGAAGTTCAAGCATTTAAAAATGGCAAAACTAAGTTACTAGGTTTTTTTGTTGGTCAACTTATGAAAAGAACCAAAGGTAAAGCTGACCCGAAACTTGCAAATAAACTTCTTATGGAAAAATTGAATAGTTAAAGCTTAAAGAATCTCTTTTATCGTATTGATCCATTTATTTTGATTATCCGAATTATCTAAAATTATATCTGAAAATTTTCTCTTTTCTTCAAAACTTAATTGAAAATTTATCAATTCGTATGCTTCTTTTTCGCTAATTTTATCTCTTGTGATAAGTCTGTTTTTTTGTAGTTCTTTAGGACATTGAACTAACCATATTTCAGTGCAAATATCTTCAAATTTTGCTTCAAACAATAATGGAATCACCAATAATATAGTTTGATTATTTTTGTATTGACTGCATTCTTCTATCATTTTTTCTTTAATTAAGGGGTGAAGCAGTTTTTCAATCCATTCCTTGCTTTCTGAATGTTTAAAAATAATCTTCCTTAAAAGTTTTCTGTTTATTTCTCTTTCTGAATTGTTCTTATGATCAATAATTTTATTTCCAAAATGATCTAAAATTTTCTTATATCCATATGTATTTGGTTTGATTAATTCTCTTGATAAGTGATCTGCATCTAATATTGGTATGTTTTTATTTTTTCTAATGTAATTAGTTATGGTTGTCTTCCCACTTGCAATACCTCCTGTTAAACCAATTCTTCTTTGGTTGTTTTTTGATTTTTGAAGAATATCCATATAATTAATAATAATCTAATTACTTAGTTTCTTTAGTATTAAAGAGTAGTTAGTATGAATTAAAATACCAAAAAGTTTGAGCCAGTTAGATTCCAATTGGTCGTTTGTTGATGACAGTAAGGTAATACCCGAGGGGTTTCTTTTTGCTGGGATATCTGCTGGTTTAAAAGCCTCTAATAAAAAAGATTTAGCACTAATACTCGCTCCAGAAGGAAGTATTTTTAGTGGGATGTTTACCCAATCAATAGTGCGCGCTTCTTGTGTGGATATTTGTGAGGAAAGGATTAAAACAACTTCAGGTTTTGTAAGAGCAATACTAATTAATTCTGGTCAAGCAAATGCATGTACAGGAAATCTTGGCATTCAACATTTTCAAATTGCTACAGGAAAGACTGCGGAACTTTTAGGAATAAAAGAAGAAGAAGTTTTAATGTGCTCAACTGGTGTAATTGGTGTTCCAATACAAATAAATGATTTGGTAAAAAATTTACCGAAATTAGTTAGTGATTTAAAGGGTAATAATTTTCAAAATGCAGCAGAAGCAATTTTAACTACTGATTTGACTTTGAAAAAAGTCTCAATAGAGACGATTATTCAAGGTAGAAAAATAAAAATAGCAGGATTTGCAAAAGGTTCAGGAATGATTTACCCCAACATGGCTACAATGCTTGCTTTTCTTACATGTGATGTGGGTATTCAAAAAGAAGAATGGGATAAGATGATTGCTATTGCGGTTAAAAAATCTTTTAATGCAATATCAGTTGATGGAGAGACAAGCACAAATGATTCTTTTGTTGGAATTAATGCAGGAGAGAAAATTGAAAAAAGGTTTTTTCCAATTATCCAACAAGGAATTGATATTGTATGTCAGAACTTGGCAAAAAATATTGCGAGGGATGGAGAGGGAGCAAATTGTTTATTAGAAGTTTTAGTTCAAGGAGCAAAAAATACAGATGATGCAATTATGCTCGCGAAATCTATTTGTAATTCTGCCTTGGTAAAAACTGCAATACATGGTTGTGATCCGAATTGGGGACGAATCATTTCTGCTGCAGGTAATTCTGGAGTTAAATTTAATTTTAAAGACGTTGACTTGTATATAGGAAACGCTCAGATTTTGGAAAACGGCAAGTTACATAAATATGATCCAAAAAAAGTCAAAGACTATATTAAGTCGAGAATGAAAGGTAGATATTTAGTAGATGATATTGTAAAAATTACGATTAATCTAAATTCCGGCGAATCGAAAGGCACAGCTTGGGGGTGCGACCTTTCTAAAAAGTATGTTGAAATAAATAGCGAATATACAACCTAGTCTAAATCGATTGGGCTGCAAGGGATCTAAGCGGTTTTAATTTTATATGACGGTGTTATAACTCTTGATTTCCACATAATTTGTTTTTATACATAATTAGTAAATATTTAATTATTTTTTTCTAGATTCCATTTGTCAAAGATTAATTTCATTTCTCTTTCGTAATATTTTACTTCCTTTGAGAACTGAAGATTTTTAATAATTAACCAAATCGGAAATCTAAATGTAGAAGCAATAGAAACAATATAAAACTCTATAAAAGATGGTTTCCTTGGAAGAGGTAATTTTCTTGATTTTGCCCAATCAATACATGGTTTTAATTGCTTATCACTTGCCGCAATATTTTTTTTACATCTCCAGTAAGAGAATAGGTAAATACAAATAAAAAAAAGTAAGGTATATTTCAAGATTAAATATCAAGAATTATTTTTCTTCTCATTGATTCATATTCCTCATCATTAATAATATTTCTTTTATGTAAATCTTTAATTTTTTGAAGTCTTAGTTCTACATTTCCAGAATTTCCTTTGCCAATCGTGTAAGCGACATAACCAATTAAAATTACAAAACCAATTATGTAGTAAACCATTAAAAGAATTGTGAATTAATCATATATTAGTAAATTTCTGCGTTAAAAATTTTATTGATAAATTAATTCATGAACAATAAAAAAGTTAAAGAAACTTAATTTGCATTCTATTAAAAGTTCGCTTATATAAGTTTCCCTAAAGAATTAATAATGGATGAAGAAAGCATTAATGATCGAACAAAAGTAATTGGTGAAATACTGAGTACCAAATTTGAAGAAATCGAAAATCGTGCCTTAGGTAATAGTGAATCTGGAATCCCAGTATCATTTTATGATTTTGATGCTTTAACTCAAGGTTTACCAAGAGGAGGATTGATTGTCTTGGGAGGAAGACCTGCAATGGGCAAGACATCATTGTCTTTGAACATGGCCTTAAATGTTTCTAAAACACAGAATCTTCCCGTTTGCCTATTTCATTTGGAGATAAGTAAGGAGCAAATATCTAATAGATTTTTATCCATGGAATTAGGCATAGAATCTGGCAGATTAAGAACTGGCAGATTACAACTTGATGAATGGTCTTTATTGAGTGAGGGTATTAATTCTTTGAGCAAATTACCCTTACACATAACAGACCAACCTATAAGTTCAATTCAAGAGATGCAATCAATCTGTCAAAAGATTAAAGAGGAGTCAGAAAAAAAGAGTTTGGGACTTGTAATTCTAGATTATGTTCAATTACTAGATTATTTGCCTATTTCTGAAGTATCAAATAGAGAAGAATATTTATTAAAATTAGCGAAGAGTCTTAAGAGGATGGCAGGGGAACTGAATGTTCCTGTAATTATTATTTCTCAACTAAGCAAGGATGTAGAGAAAAGAAGAAATAAAAGACCAATGTTAAGTGATATCAGAGATTTTGAACCTCTTGAGGTGTATTCAGACATTATTACCATGATTTATAGAGATGAATATTACAACCCAGAAACCGAAGATAGAGGCATTGCTGAAATTATTACCTGTAAACATAGAAATGGTCCCTTAGGAACAGTGAAATTACTTTTTGAACCGCAATTTACTAGATATAGAAATCTTGCTGCTTAACTAGAATTTAATTATGACTGAATCAAAAACTATTTCTGAACTCATGACACTTTTATGACACTACTATAGTGATAGCAGTACTTCTCGGCACTTTAAAAAGATTTATGACACCAATATGACACTAATTAAATCCTTGAGATCCCAGTTATAACTTGATTTATACCCCTACGTAGAAATCAATAGCGAATATACAACATAATTTTTTAGTTTTCAAGAACAATTGGTATTATTACATTTTGGGTACTATTTCTATATATTTATTTACTAGTGAGACTAGAAGTGCGATCTAAAACTCACAAAATTTCCAATTTCTCTTTATTCGTGACATTTATTTTTTCAAAATTAGTTTAGTAAAAAGACCTGTTCAAGATCTTGCATAGGTTTCTCAAATCATATTATGTTTAGTCATTTGTTTTTTTGAATATTCTGCGCATTTTTGATGTAATTCATCAGTAAATTTTCCTCGATTCATATGTAAACACTCTTCATAAAAAAAGACATTATCACCATCAGGATCAATATAGTCACTCCCACAAGCAAATACATTTGTAGACGATGCTATTACAGCTAGAAGAATAAATTTCACAAGCTTTTAATGTTATTCGTACACATATTTCTGTTCAAACAAAACAAAATTTAGGTTTATATTTTTTATTAAATTTTTTTAAATTATTTTGAATATATTTTGTATATTCCGAATTGCCAAATGATCTTACTTTTTGCCAATCTGCGCATCCACCTTCAAAATTTCCTACTTTAAATCTCAATAGACCTCTGTCATAAAAAACATCTTCTAGGGGATTTATTTCAATCGCCTTATCAAAATCTGATATTGCCCCTTCATAATCTCCCAAATATTTTTTTTCAATACCCCTGTTATAAAGTGCATCATCATCCAAGGGGTTCAGTTCAATTGCCTTATCATAATCAGATATAGCACTTTTAAATAATCCTTCTTCTACTTTAGCTATAGCACGGTTAAAGTAAGCATCAGCATAATTAGGGTTTATATCTAGTACTTTTGTATAAGCGGCTATTGCTCCACGCCATTGACCCTTTTCAGATAGTTCGTTTCCTTTAGAATAATATGAGAATAATAGGTAATCATTTTCGTTGGAATTAGAAGTAAATTTTTCATTAATTGATGATTGATAAAAAGTTATAGGTACAGCCTGATTTGTCCCTGTTTTTCTAACTGTTCCTTGCAAAGTTGTTCCTTCTGCCCTTCCATGAATACCTATTAATTCTCCTTCAGAATTAAGAACTGCACCCCCACTCATCCCTGGAGTGGTGATATTCGAGTATATTAGTTGATATCCATCAGGCATTTGAGCATTTGTATTTGCTATTAAAGAACCTTCTGTGAAACGAATTATACGTATTGGTATGGAGGCAGAAGGCAAGGCGAATCCCGCTACAAAAGTCTTGTTACCCATTGCAAAATTTTGCAAATTTCCAATATTCGCAGTCAGATAATTGTTATTACTTGTGAAAGTTAAAACTGCCATATCAACATTTCCAATTTGTTTCACACTATTTAGATCCCATATATGTTCTATTCCATCAGGAGTAATAATCCCAACCTCTTCAGTAGGTAAATTACCCTTAACCACATGCCAAGCAGTTAGAACTGTATACTGATTTGATTCTTTTTTAATCAATACACCTGATCCAAGTGTTGAGCCTTCTATTCGCACTGTAAATGACTCTGCAATCCTGGATAATTTTAGATTTTTACCTGGTTCTGCCTTTGCGCTAGAAAAGAAAATTATAGGAGAAGAAACTATAAAAAACTTTGGTACCCATGCATAACCGAAAGACAACAAAGATAAAAAAAAAGTAATAAATATAGTTTTCTTCTTAAGCATCTCTATGAAAATTACTTATAAACATAATAATAGTATTATTTAAAAACAAATTTATTTTTCTTCTTTTAATTAAAAATCCAATTTGCATAAATAGAATTATAGTTTTTGCTTTAAAGCAATTAATAAAATTTCTTTATCATGCAACAATTAGTAGAGTGAGATGACTTTGTGACTGAAGTGCTGATGCACAACAAAATGTCATTGACATCACTATTATGTCAAAGTTCAGATCCTAAAAGTGTGATCCAAATGTGATGAGTGCGATTTAAGTGTGATTTGTAGAGGTAATATTAGAGTCAGTTATATCAACATATTAGAGATAGGTGCATAATCAAAATACAAATAGTGTGCACCAATAGCGAATATACTACTTAAGTTTTAGTAAATCTAATGGTAGATATTCATTCACATAAAGAAACAGTATTGTTAAAGTTCCAATTACAGAGCCTATAAAACCACCAAAAAAATTAATTAACAATCCAGATCGTCTAATTATTGTTTCTTCGTTTTTTTCTTCTTCAATATTAGGAGAATCAACTACTTTTAAGCGCTGATTGGTTGTTGGTTGTTTAAGTTGTTGGTGTCGGATGAGGGCTTCGAAATCAGGCATGGAATTTGTGAGGCAATTGAACAATAAGCAGACCAGCCCGTCATTCGACGAGGATCTGATCTACCTAAATCATCTACAGCTTCAAATACAGCATTGCCCGAGGCTTCTGCTTTATCAAATGCTGAAAGTAAGGGTATAAATGTATCAAAAACATATAAACCAAAATTTTCTAGTGCTGCTTTGGCTTGTTGCGCTGCTTTTTGCTGTCTAAAATCAACTTTTACTATTACTACAGCATGGTTAACTTTTAAGTTGCTTAATAAATTAGCTAGTTCAACAGTTAATTCTACTGATCTTGCTTTTGCAGTTGTAGGTAAGATAACTAAATCTGAACCATACGCTAAGTGCTTAAGTTCTTCTTGATCACTGCTAGCCTGGCCATCAGTTATTACAATTTCTGATGATCTCGATGCTTTAGCAGCTGAACTTACGGGGAAAACTGGAAATGGAAGATTGCCTCTTGATGCGTATGCTAAAGCAGATCTATTCTTGTCGGCATCGACTATGCAAACTTTTTTACCTTCAGAATGCCAAACACTAGCAAGGTGAATACTTGTACAGGTTTTGGCCACCCCCCCTTTTTGTCCGCAAACGGTAATGAACAATTTTTTATTTTTATTTCTCTTACTTTGGAGAATAATTTCTTAATGTCAAGAGAAATTGATTTTTAATGCTTTAAAACTTATTTTTTGAAATATTTTAAAGAAGTTAATATTTTTAGATAACCTTATAAGGTTTCTTATTTAAATTGGCTTGTGAAGAAAAGAATTGGATTAGGTACGTGGTCTTGGGGGAATAAGCTTTTCTGGAATTACCAATCTACAAATGACGATGATTTACGTGAGACATATTTTGAAGCGTTAAGAAGAGGTTTCGATCTAATTGATACTGCAGATTCTTACGGTACTGGGAATCTTCAGGGTAGAAGTGAATTGTTGATAGGAAAATTTTTACTAAATACTCCTTCAGCAAAGAAAAAAAGAATTCAAGTAGCAACCAAACTTGCACCTTATCCTTGGAGAATAGGTAACAGAGGTTTTAATAAACCTTTTTTGAAAAGTTTAGAAAGACTTAATAACAAATTAGATATAGTGCAATTACATTGGTCAACTGCAAAATATAATCCTTGGCAGGAATTAGGTCTGTTGAATAATCTTTGCGATTTAAAAGATGAAGGCTTTGATTTTCAAATAGGATTATCAAATATAGGCCCAAAAAGATTGGTAAAATTAATTAATTTTTTAGCAAAAAGAGATCAGAGCTTTAAGAGTGTTCAAATACAGTTTTCTTTGCTTGCTCCCGATTTAGGAAAACAATATCAGGTAAAAAAAATTTGCGACGAAAATAATATTGATTTCCTTGCTTATAGTCCTTTGTCCTTTGGAATACTTTGTCTTGATCCAGATAAAGAACAGAATAAAGATAAAAGTTTTATTCGTAATGCATTATTTGAAAACTATAAAAAATCAACATATGAATTGAGGAGATGTTTAAAAAGAATTGCAAATCAACGATCAGTTTCCCAAGCGCAAGTAGCAATTAATTGGTGTTGTTATCAAGGAGCTATTCCGCTCGTTGGAATGCGAACAAAATCTCAAGTAATAGATGTATCGAATGTATTCAAGTGGAATTTGAATAAAAGTGAATTTAAAGTACTTCAGGAATTTTCAAAAAAATGTTTAAAAAAAATGCCTAAGAATCCTTTTTCAAGCATTTAATTAAATTTTTAGCTAGATATTTTCTTATTTTTTTTAATTTGACAACCGCTATTCCATAGTTCATTGGGAAATTTTTCTCCAGTGAATCTAATAACTTTTGGTTTGAGATTTATTATCAAGTCATTCAGTTTTTTATTAGATTCCATTTTGCAAGATTCGAATTTTTAATAAGATAAATTAATTTAAAACCTATCTTCTCAGTATTTATACTTATAAAATTAAAAAAATTCTTTTTAATACAAGCATTTGCAGCAATATTTACACAGTAATAAATTATCTATTACAACTTTTAGTTATTTAAAAAAAGTGGAGTCCTTCCAGACTCCTCGTATCATTTGGTTGATAAGGCTGATATAACCCCATCTCCTTTAGGATCAAGCAGCAACTGGTGCTGTTTGACGGGAGAAACTAACGATATTGTTAGCATTTGTGTGTTTGCTCTAACCGAGCCGGCTTCAGTCACCTTCCTTATGCCCCGTCGAAACCATTACAACCCCAAATAGTGGAGTTGAGCGGAATCGAACCGCTGTCCGAAACATCGGTTGAGATCACCTAGTCCAATTGGACATTTATATTCTGACAGGCAAAATGGTTATTGAATAGTTTTTTTACTAAGTTTTATCGTATATGAATGTGGTGGCATCATCTCCGGAGGGACTGGAGAAATCTTTAGCAGAAGAAATTTCAAATTTAGGGGGCTTTAATATTAATACTTATAAAAGATTTATTAATTTTGAATGTGATTTTGAAACTTTTTATAGAGTTCATTTCTATTCCAGATTAGCTTTTCGTTTTTATAGAGAAATTGCAAGTTTTAATTGCTATGACAAGCAATCTTTATATGCGGGGGTTAGAGATTCATTTGATTGGTTAAATTGGTTGCACTTTGATAAAACGTTTAATGTTCAAGTAACTGGGAGAACATCTTCTTTAACTCATACTCATTTCACAGCTCTTGAAGTAAAAAATTCTATAACTGATTTGCAACAGGCAGTTTGGAATAAAAGATCAAATATTTCTCTAGATAATCCTGATTTTATAATTCATCTGCATTTAAATAATAATAAAGCAATTCTCAGTCTTCAAAGTAGTGTAGAAAGCTTACACAAAAGAGGCTATAGACCCGCAATTGGAAATGCTCCATTAAAAGAAAATTTAGCTTCTGGATTGATAAATATGACTCAATGGAATGGCAAAGTTCCATTAATAGATTTTATGTGTGGCTCGGGTACTTTTTTAATTGAGGCAGTCAACCAATTCCTTGGAGTTCCCATAAATATTGATCAAGTATATCTTTTTGAGAATTGGTTGGACTTTAGTAAAGATATTTATCTTAATGAAAAAAATAAGGCAAAAAATAAAATTGTAAATTATGAAAAATTACCAACAATAATAGGGTGCGAAATTAATAAAAAGGTTTTTGAGCAGGCGAATGTAAACATATCATTAGCTGGACTCGAAAATTATATTGAGCTTATAAATAATGATTTTTTAGCACTCCAATTAAAATGTTCACCTGGGATCATTCTGTGTAATCCACCATACGGCAAAAAATTAGGCGATGAAAATGAATTGATTTGTTTATATGAAAAAATGGGAATCTTTCTAAAGAACAATTTTTCAGGTTGGGAATTTTGGCTGTTAAGTGGAAATCCAAAACTAACAAAATATTTGAAAATGAAATCTTCATTGAAAATTCCCGTTAGCAATGGGGGAATAGATTGTAGATGGATAAAGTACTCAATAAGGTAATTTATTTTTTGCCTAAAACTGCCTTTGTTGTTTTGCCTAAACCCTCTAATGTTTGAGGAAGATATGGTCCTTTAGCTAATTTTCCTCCAAGTTTCAAACTTAAGCCTGCAAGAAATAAATCGATAAATATTATGAGTAATAAATTATATTCAATATTCCAGTTATTATATTTAGTTAGAAAAAGATAAAAGATAATATGGATGCAAATTAGTACTAACAATAATAATGTACTGCCAATTGCCAAAAATATTCCACCACTAATTAATCTTCTTTTTTCTCTATCTACTTCTTGAAGAGCTATTCTTACATGCAAATCCATCACTGAACTTGCGATAGCTGAAATTCTCGAGGCGGTATTTGCAAAGTTTTTATTTTTTGGTTTTTCCATATTATTTTCTGCCACTGTTAAGGAGAGTTCCTATTAGTAAACCAATACTAGCCGCAATAGCAATAGATAAAAGTGGTTTTTTTCTTATTGGATTTTCTATTTTTGGTCTAAGTGTATTGTTAAGTTCTTCTAATAATTCTTCTAATTGACTTTCGATAGGTTCAATTTTTTCTGATATTTCCCAATTGTTTTCTCTTATTGAATCAATGATTTCAAATAGTTGGCTTTTTATTCCAATTACTGAGGTTCCACTATGGCTAGCTATTACTTCAACTAAATCATCAATACTCCCTTTTGTGGCTTCAAGGGTTTGTTGTGCAATGTGAGGCCATTTTTCTTTGATTAAAGGTATTAAACTGTCAATTTTTTCAAGTAACCATTTTTCCGAAATAACTTCTTTTTCAGGAAGATCTGAGTTATTTTCTTTTTCTTCTACTTCTTTGGGAGGATGGTAAGTCTCCATTATTTAAACTTATTTATTTTAAGATTAGACCCTATTTTCTTAATTTGGAACCCTTATCTAAAGAATTGTTCGATTAATGTAGAATAAAACATATAAAAGTTTATTTACATTTTATTTATCTACTCTGTTCTGTAAGAAGGTTTTGTTAAGCTATTACTGAATTTATTATAATTAGTTTAAATTTCATCATGGATATTACATTTGCATCCTTAATTTTTGCATCTCGCACAATCCCTACAGATTTTGGATTAGTAGCTGCAGCTATAGCTGGAGCTGGAAGTTTGCTATTCATTGCTTTAAGATTTGTACCTGATGCAGGTAATTAAATACCAGAAACCATCTTTAATAAAATATATCTTTATCTCAACTTTGTTTTGAAAATAGTTTCGGTTTGTTTATTAATTAGATAATGAATAAATGGGTTTTGCTTGAACACAAAGTTTATTCTGCTAAATCGTTCGATATTCATTATGATTTTCTTATTGAAAATGGCATAGATTGTTTAACTTGGAAATTTTTAAAACTACCTTTATTAAATAAAGCTTCTGTAGAAATTATTAGGCAGCCAAATCATAGACTTGTATGGTTATCTAGGATAGAACATGAACTTTCTAATAATAGAGGCTTTGTAAAAAGAATTGATCATGGAATATTTAAAAGTGTTTCTGATAAATTTGACATTGAACATTATAGATTCATTTTGGATGGTGAACTTCTTTATGGCTTGTTTGAAATTTCAGGTAATTTTTGCAGATTGAGTAAAAGTTATTAATACTCATTTATAAATAAACGTAATATTCCTATTGAGAATTTGTGCAAATTAGTTATTCTTATTTAGCTATTGAGACTTGAGATTGGTACATATCAATCAGGTCGAGTTTGAAAATTTTAAATCTTTTGGAGGAAATGTAAAAATACCTCTTGAAGAAGGTTTTACAGTGGTTACGGGTCCTAACGGTTCTGGGAAAAGTAATATTTTAGATGGAATTTTATTTTGTTTAGGTCTAGCTAATAGTAGAGGTATGAGGGCTGAAAGATTACCAGATTTAATAAATAACTCTAAAGTAAAAGAGGGTAAGTCATCAGAAACATCTGTATCGGTAAAATTTAATATTCAAGATTGGTCTCCCAGAGAGGACCTTCCCCCTTTGGAACTAGAAGAAGAAGAAATTGCCCTTAATAAAGGTCAAAAAGAATGGTTAGTTTCTAGAAAATTAAGGCTTATGCCAGGTGGTTCTTATGCTTCTACTTATACTTCTGATGGAAAACAATGTACCTTGCAGCAAATACAGAAAATATTAAGAGATATTAGTGTTGATCCTGAGGGCAGCAATGTTGTTATGCAGGGTGATGTAACAAGAATAGTATCAATGAATAATAAGGAGAGGAGAAATCTTATTGATGAATTAGCAGGAGTCGCACTTTTTGATACAAGAATAGAACAAACTAATGCAAAATTAAATGACGTTTTCGAAAGGCAAGAAAGATGTGAAATTTTAGAAAATGAATTGCAATCTAGTAAAAATAAGCTTGAAAAAGAATGTGAAAAAGCAAAGCGATATAAAGAGTTAAAGGCAAAACTATTACAAATAGTAGAATTAGAGAAAGTTCTTATTTTTGAAAAACAAGTTAAGCATGTTGAATCTATAGAAAAAAAAGAAAGTGAAATTGAAAAAAATAAAATCTTATTTAATAAACAAAAAGAATCTATTTGTAAAGAAATATCAGTTTTAGAAGATGCTTTGAAAATACTTGTTGATGAGCTTAAGGAGAAAGGAGAGGATAAATTGATAAAAGTAAATTCTGATATTGGAAGTATTAACTCTAGCTTGAGAGAACTTGATAGGATATCAAGTCTGAATAAAGAAGAAGGTATTAAATTACAAAAACAGAGAGATGAAATTGCAATTTCTAAGAGGAATATCGAGTCAGAAAAGATGAGGCAAGAAAATTTCGATGATAATTTTTTAAATCAATTGAACTTGCAAATTGATGATCTCACTTTAAAACACAAACTATCTAGAAAAAAACTTTCTGATGCGGCTGGAGAATCTGGAGAATTCTCAAAACAAAGTATCAAATTAAATGCTGAGCTTGAAAGTATAAAAAATCAAATTAATCCTTTGGAAATAAAAAAGAGGAAAATTGAAGAAGAAATTATTCAAAATAATATTCAAAAAGATGAGATATTGGCACAGATCGAATCCTTAGACTTAGAAAAGCAGAAACTTTTCCAGGGAAATCAAAGAAAAAAAGAGACATCCGATACAAAGAATAAAAACTTGGCAAGTAATAGCGCAGAAATTAATTCTTTAAAAAATGAAATCGATTTATTAATTAAAACTAAATCAAGGCTAAATAACGAGCAATTAAGGCTTGAAAAGGATTTATCTAGATTTGAAAGTAGGAAGGAAGCTTTAAACGAATCTAGAGGTTCATATGCTCTCAGAATTCTCTTAGAGGCAGGGTTAGAGGGTATACACGGTTATGTAGCTCAACTTGGAGAGGTCAGTGAGAAAAATAGATATGCATTAGAAATTGCTGCTGGAAATAGGTTAGGACAAATTGTTGTTGATAATGATCATATTGCTGCAAAAGCAATTGAAATTCTTAAAAAGAAGAAAGCTGGAAGATTAACTTTTTTACCTTTAAATAGAATTAAAAGTCAAAAAAAGAATTATGCAATTTCAAGATTTGAAAATAATAGGGAGAATGGATTTATTGATAAAGCTATTAATCTAATTACTTTTGATGAAGTTTATTCAGATGTTTTCCGATACGTTTTTGGAGATACTTTGGTTTTTTCAGACTTATCCTCAGCTAGGTTATCTACACAAAAAAATAGGTTGGTTACCTTAAGTGGTGAATTATTAGAAGCAAGTGGCGCTATTACAGGAGGCAGTAAGTTAAATAAAGATTTGGCTTATAGGTTTGGAATTAATAATGAAATTGATGATTCCAGTCCTATAAAAGAAAGATTATTAGTTATCGAAGAAGCTTTAAAAGAGTCAAATAATGATTTGATACTAAAAAATAATAGACTTAGTATATTAAATTCTAACCGCAGTCAAATAATTGAGGATTGTGCATCATTTAATAAAGAAATTGAAGTAAACCAAGATTCTCTTAAAGCTGTCTCGCGAAGAATTGAGGATTGTAAATCGAGATTAAATAAACTTGATAATGCGAATAATTTATTAGTTAACGAGTTAGGTCATTTAAAAAATCAATTGAAGCCTTATCACGATAAGTTTGATCAACTACAAACCATTCAAAAGGCAAATTATGAAAAAAATCAAAAATCATCATTAATAGCTTTTAATGAAGATTTTAATAATCTTGATAAAAAACTTGAATTACTTATCAAAGAGAGAAATACATTACTAGATAAAAAGAATCAATTTGCTTTAAATAAAGAGCGTATCAATAATTCATTAAAAATTACTTTACTACAAGAAAAAAACTTGCAGGAATCTATTAAACAACTCGCAATTGCTCATAGTGAATGGATAGAAAAAAGAGATGAATTTAAAAAAGAGCTTTCAGAGCTCGATAATCAAAAAAATTCTCTAGAGAAGAATTTAGGTTTATTGAGAAGGAAAAGAGATGAATTAAACTCTTCAATTTCAAATAAAAGGCAAGAATATAATAACTATCTGTTAAAGCTTGAATATCTTGAAAGAGATATGCATTCCCTTAAAGAAGAGATGAGGAGCGAGAAAATAAAATTAGAAAATTATAAAAAAGATCTACCTAATCCTTCACCGGATTTTGGAGAATATGAAGGGAAGAGTCTTGAATCTTTGCAATCAGAAATTTCGATCATAAATACAAAACTACAAAGCTTAGAACCTGTTAATATGTTAGCTCTTGATGAACTAGAAGAATTAATTGAGAGATTAAATGGTTTGCGTGAAAAATTAGAAATTCTATCTAATGAAAGATCTGAATTATTGCTGAGAATAGAAACTGTATCAACGATGCGTCAGGAGGCTTTTATGCAAGCATTTAAAGAAGTAGATAGTCATTTTAGAGAAATTTTTGCAAATTTATCTGATGGAGATGGATTTCTACAACTTGAAAATCCTAATTCCCCTTTAGAAGGAGGATTAACTTTAGTGGCTCATCCTAAGGGGAAAAATGTTAGAAGATTAGCCTCTATGTCAGGTGGTGAAAAATCGTTAACTGCTTTAAGTTTTTTATTTGCTTTGCAAAAGTATAAGCCTTCACCTTTTTATGCATTAGACGAGGTTGATAGTTTTTTAGACGGTATTAATGTTGAAAGGTTGTCAAAACTAATATCGAATCAGTCATCAAATGCTCAATTTATAGTCGTAAGTCATAGAAGGCCTATGATTAGTGCGTCTGAACGAACAATTGGGGTTGCGCAAGCAAGAGGTGCTAATACTCAAGTTCTTGGGTTACCAAATGCTGCATAAACACACTTTTTTAAATTTATACGTCAGAATGATAAAAAGAAATTCATGAGCTTGTCTAACACATCTGCTAATAAGAATCTCCCTAACTCAGTTCCTAGCGAACGTTTATGGTTAAGGTCAGAATTAATGGGAACACAAGTGATAACTACTGATACTGGGAGACGGCTAGGCGTAGTTGGCGAAGTTGTTGTTGATATCGATAGAAGAGAAGTTGTCGCTTTAGGACTAAGAGATAATCCACTTACGAGATTTTTACCAGGTTTACCAAAATGGATGCCTTTAGATAGCATAAAGCAAGTTGGAGACGTCATATTAGTTGACTCCCTAGATTCTTTGAGTGAAAGCTTTTCTCCAGAAAGATATGGAAAGGTAATTAATTGTCAAGTGATTACAGAATCTGGACAACTTTTAGGGAGAGTTCTTGGCTTTTCTTTTGATATTGAGACTGGGGATTTGATATCTCTTGTTATGGGTGCTGTTGGAGTTCCGCTTTTGGGTGAGGGAGTTTTAAGTACTTGGGAAATACCTGTTGAGGAAATTGTCAGTAGTGGTACCGATAGGATTATTGTTTATGAAGGTGCTGAAGAGAAATTGAAGCAACTAAGTAGTGGACTACTTGAGAAACTTGGAGTCGGGGGGTCATCATGGGATGAAAGGGAAGCAAATGGATACTCAGCAAATCTTGTACCTGTTGAGAATCAGTTGCTTTCAGGTTCTGAATCAGAACAGAAAAACAATTTGGTCGAGGAATATGAAGAAGTTGTTGAACAAGATGATTATGAAGATGATTATGAAGATGATTATGAAGATGATTATGAAGATGAACTTGAATATGTTGAAATAAAGGGCTCTGCAGAGGAAATTAATAACAGAAAGAAGCTATACATGGATAATGATGATTCTGATCAGATCGAGAATAAAAAGAGTATTAATCAAATAGATGAAAAAAACAACATTGATTTTAAGCAAAAGAAACAATCAACTACTAATTTAGCTTCGAAAAGACCAATTCAAAATGCAACTGAAACCTTAGACATTGAACCACTAGATGAACAAAATTTAGTTCAAGATACTAAAAAATCAGAAAAGTTAGAAATTGATGATCCCTGGTAATTGTTAAAGATTTTTTATTGAATTAATAATTATAGAAGCAAGTTTTTTTGCCGCACCTTTATTGCCTCTTTCTTTGTGTAGATTATCCCTAATACTTTTTAATTCATCTCTATTTTTAATAAGAAATAATACTTCTCTTGCAATTTTTAATGGCGAAATATTACCTATCCTTTCAGGGACAAGCATTCTTTTAGCTTTAATATTTGGCCAAGCAAAAAACTTCTTTTTTTTAAAATAAAATTTTTTTATTATAAAAGTTAGGAATCTATTTATGAATGAGATTTTTCCAATTACTCCAAAAATTCCGTCCCATGCATTCATTATATTTAAATGTTGAGTTGGCAGAACAACTAACATTGGAAGACTAATTGCTGCTAATTCTGCAGTATTTGCTCCTACAGTCGTAATTGCAAGATCACATTCTTTTAATATTTCATAGCAAGGATGTTTCTTGATTAGATAAATCTTTGTATTTTTTGATGTTTCAATTACATAATCAAAACAAGAGGATTTGAAGTTTTTAATTGTTTTGATTTTTGATGAGTAGTATTTAGCAATTGGATTTTTGTTGCTTTGAAAAAATAAATATTCACTTATATCAGTAGTTGGTGCAATGGGAATTATAAAAT
>QCQS01000015.1 GCA_003212115.1 Prochlorococcus sp. AG-455-E15
TGATTTTGTAAGAAGATCATTTTGAATATTTAAATTCTTTTTCTCAGTATTGGTCTGTTTAAAAATTATCCCTTCAATTTTCTTTTCCAATAATTCAAGTTTTTTTTGTTTCAGATGAAAATCATAATAATTCTCTAAGCTTCTACATAAATCTATTTTATTTTCGCAATTAATTTCATTATCAAAAAACCAAACGCAATAAAAATCTTTGTTGAATGTAGAAAATTTAAAGTTATTGTTTTTAAACCTGTTTATCCAAATCTTCCAATTTTTAAATATCTCATTTAAGTCTGAGTTGCTAATGAAATCAATATTTTTTTCCATTATTTCTGAATTAACAGTTGCGCTAACAACCTCTAATTGTTTTGTGAGGATAGGGCTTACTCCTTGATAGGTATTTATTAAACAGTATTTCAAAGACCCAGGTACTATTGAAATTGAGTCTTTCCATGATTGAAAAGACTCATCTTCTCTAGGTTGTTTTTTAAGATTGACTGGAGGGCCAGAATAAATTGATCCTGTTGAAATTGTTCTAAAACTAGATTGACTTGATTTAATTTGTTTACCAACGGCAATTATTTTATGTTTATTATCCAGATAAAAAATATTACTATGTTTTCCCATTAATTCAAAAATTAAATACTTATTAATTTCATCTCCAGGTTTTTTCGCAAAACTAAATTTTATAACTCTCTCGAAATCATCTTGATCAATCGAAATTAAAGCCATATACTTTAATCCGTATCTTATTTGTTTGGAAAGTGTGCTTTCTCTCCCAATCTTTTCTGGCTTATTTATCTTTAGTATTCTTGGAGAGTCTCCATTCCATGAAACTTCTAACCATGTTTGAGAATCAACTCCTCTGAAACATAATTGAATTGTATTAGGCTCTGGTTGTTGGGCAGTCTCAAACTTTGTAGGTAAGATGTTCTTTGTTAAATAATGCAAAACAGATCTAATAGATGTAATATCCATTATCTGTGGAACACCTTTTTGCATTATTCCTTTTTAATTCACAAGATGTTTATTTTACTGTAAAAAATTTTATATGAAAAATCAAAAAAAACTTATTATCCTTACTGGACCCAGCGGGGTAGGTAAAGGAACAGTTGTTAAAGAAATATTAGGTAAAGAAAAAAATTTTTGGCTTTCAATATCTGCAACTACTAGAGAACCTAGAGAGGGAGAAAAGGACGGAGAAAATTACTACTTTTTAAATAAAGAAAAGTTTAAAGAAATGATTGAACAAAACCTTTTCCTTGAATGGGCTCAATTTGCGGGAAACTACTATGGAACGCCTTTGACTTCTGTTAATGAGAAAATAAAAAAGGGATTTACCGTACTGCTTGAAATTGAAGTAGAGGGTGCAAGGCAAATAAAAAATAAGTTTCCTAATTCACAGTCAATATTTTTACTTCCTCCGGATAAAGAAGAGTTAGAGAGAAGAATAAGAAATAGAGGTACAGAAAAAGAAGACGCTATTAAAAAAAGACTCTCAAGGGCTAATTATGAGATTTCAGTATCAAATGAATTTGATTTTGCATTAACAAATCACAATGTTGATGAAACAGCAAAAAAAATAATCAAGTTAATAAAAACTTGATTATTTTCTCTTTATCAACTCATTGGATGGAATAATAAATCTGGGAAAAACCTATTAAATTCAATAATTATTCCAGCTGTAAGGCTTAGCCAAATTGCTGCTACCACTGGAGCAGATCTGACAAATTTTGTGTTTAGAATTTTGAACATTTGTTTTTTATGAAAGTTTTTTAAGGATGTTTAGCGAGGACCATTAAGTGTGATGTTGTTATCTTTCTCTCTTAAATCTCCATTTCTACCTTGTTTATTGGCAAGAAGAGGCCACTGCGCTCCTTTTACAAGACATTTTCTGGCTAAGTCTAAGTCAATAATGATCTCAAGATCTGCTGGATTCTTAGTCTTTTTTGATTCAATCAGATACTCTCTTCCTGACCAGCCTATAATGCCCGCAATGTAAATGAACAATACTCCGGGAATAAGTAGATCTCCTTCATGACCTCTATTTAAAAGAGCTCCCCATGGTTCTAGAGGAGGTCCAATTATTAAATGTGGAAGACCATCATCTCCGCATGATGCTTTCCCGTATCTTTCAAATCTTGCGATGTCTTTTTGAGTAGTTGCAGAATTTGCTCTCTCAATAAACTTAGGATTTTCAGAGCATTTTGTGAGGGCTGAAGCAGTATATTCTGTGCTGGCTCTATCTGCATTTAAGGCAGGCCCATTAGCAGCTATAGCAGTTGGAGTAATTCCTAGGAACAGAAAAACTGAGGTTATGATTGAAAAAAAGAATTTCATAAGTTGCAATCTTTAATTCCTTATAGTGTGTTAAGTAAGAAATTAATATTAAAATAGAACAAGTTGAATCAAAAATGCATAAAGTTTTAGCTATTGAAACAAGTTGTGATGAGACATCTGTCTCAATAGTTTCTAATATCGGTGATACTTTCAGAATACATTCAAATATAATCGCATCTCAAATTGAAGATCATTCAAAATGGGGAGGAGTTGTTCCTGAACTTGCAGCTAGAAAGCACTTGGAGTCATTACCTTTTGTTTTAGATAAGGCTTTAGAAGAATCAAAAATCAAAATTGAGGAAGTTGATTATATTGCATCAACTGTAGCTCCTGGATTAGTTGGTTGTTTAAGAATTGGCTCTATAACTGCAAGATCACTTTGCATGTTACATTCAAAGCCATTTTTGGGAATTCATCATTTAGAGGGGCATTTATCTTCAATTCTCTTTTCAGAAAATTATCCAAAGAAATCTTTTCTCACATTACTTGTTAGTGGTGGTCATACTGAATTGATAAAGGTTGATGAAAGAAGGAGAATGCAAAGACTTGGGAAAAGTTTTGATGATGCTGCTGGAGAAGCCTTTGATAAAGTTGGCAGACTTTTAGGTCTTAGTTATCCAGGAGGACCCGCAATTGAAAAGATTGCTAAAAACGGGGACCCAATGAAATTTAATTTACCAAAATGTAGGATTTCTGATAAAAAAGGTGGATTCCTTAAATATGATTTCTCTTTTAGTGGTCTAAAAACTGCCGTATTAAGATTAGTTGAGAGGATAAATTTGGATGGGAAGACCGTTCCAATTCCTGATATTGCTGCAAGTTTTGAGAGAGTAGTTGCAGAAGTCTTGGTAGAGAGAACAATTAAATGCGCAGATGATCATAGTTTGGATAATGTTGTTGTAGTTGGTGGAGTGGCTGCTAACAATACATTAAGAAAAATGATGATTAGTGAAGCGAGTAAAAAATCCATTAAAGTTCATTTAGCTCCCCTTAATCTCTGTACAGATAATGCTGCAATGATTGGAGCGGCGGCGTTGTTCAGGATCAAATTTAAGGATCATTTAAGTTCCCTTAAATTAGGTGTCGCAGGAAGACTATCAATTGAACAAGCAAATACCCTTTATGAAGAAAATCCTCCTTTCTAACTTCAATGAACAAACAAACCAAAATCGAGATTAAAGAGCCAAAAAACTTCGTTGATAAAAAGGAACTAAATTTGTGGAAAAGAGGTTTTACCCCTCAAGCTGAAATATGGAATGGAAGGATGGCAACTGTTGGTATAGGAATTATTTTTATAATTATTGCCTTAATAAGCCAGTTTTCTTGATAGAAATAAAATTTAATTTCTTAAAAGCATTTTTGAAAGATTTAATAAAAATTACTCTTCTTCAGTCGATAAATTAAATTAAAAAGTATTGTATTTATTGGACTTGAGATAAGATTATTGATTTAATCAAAATAATTAGTATTTTTATTATTTATAATTTTATATGACGCCTGAAAGGCTTGGATTACTTTGGGGGATAACTGTATTTGCCGGTGCTTTCGCTCGATTATTTTCTTCGTTTACAGGATTCCCAAGTGTTGTTATTTTATTGCTTTCTGGATTATTCATCGGAAGATCAGGACTAGGACTTGTTGAGCCTTTAGATCTCGGGCAAGGGCTTGAAACTATAGTGGGGCTTTTGGTCTGTTTGGTTCTTTTTGAAGGGGGATTAAATTTAAAACTGCCTGAGGGGAATATAAGAAATACTGTTTTGAAAATTTCATTGGTAAGACTTTTTATTTCATTATCAGCTGGAATTTTTATTGCTCATTGGCTGGCTGGCCTCTCATGGCAAGTCGCGGGAATATATAGTGCCATAGTTCTAGCTACAGGACCAACAGTTGTCTCTCCATTAGTGGAACAAATAAAATTAGCTTCCCCACTCTCGGAAGTTTTAAAAGCTGAGGGATTGTTGCTTGAACCAATTGGTGCGGTACTAGCATTACTGCTTTTAGAACTGACTTTAGGAGACCTCCGTGGCATTAACGATGTATTTATAGCGTTAATGCAAAGATTAGGGGGAGGAGTCTTGATCGGATTAAGCGCAGGATGGTTACTATCAGAAATTCTAAAAAAAATAAAAACTGAAGCCTCATTTGGTATAGAGCTTCAAGTTACCCTTGGATTTATTTTCCTTGTGTATGGAATTTGCGAATATTTTTTGCCAGAATCAGGCTTGCCAGCTTCTGTCGCGGCAGGTTTTATTGTAGGCAAAAGAGAAGTTGTAGATAAGGAGAGATTGGATAATTTAATAGGTGAATTAGCTCAATTAGCAATAACAGTTCTTTTCCCTCTTTTGGCCGCTGACGTTTCTTGGGGTGAATTAAGTCCGCTTGGCTGGGGAGGAATTGTTTGCGTTTTTATGTTAATGGTAATTGTTCGCCCAATATCTATCTTGATAGCAACAACGGGGAGAGAATTGAACTTAAAAGAAAAAATATTTTTAGCCTGGTTAGCCCCAAGAGGTATTGTTACTGCAGCTGTAGCTTCTCTTTTTTCTATCAGATTAGAGCAGGCTGGTATCCTTGGGGCTGGCCGTCTCCAAGGTTTAGTTTTCCTTACTATTTTGATGACAGTGGGAATACAAGGACTTTCAGCTAAACCTTTGGCAAATAGACTTGAATTACGCCAAAAAAATAATTTTGATTGATTAAAGACATCTTTCAATTCGAGCTCTATCAGTTTTACTCTCTGCGAAAAGCTCCCAACTTTGAATTAAATCTGGCCCACTGAGAGATCCAAAAAAGGCTACTCTTAATGATTTCATTAATACCCCTTTTTTTATATTATGCTTTTTTGAGATTTTATTTATTATTTCTTTGGCTTTCTCTTTATTTAATTTTATAGTATTTTGTTCAATTAAATAATTTAAGATTAGTTTAAGAGATAGTTTGCTATCCCTGTTTTCAAGAAAATCTTGACCTTCTTTTTGAATTGTAGGTATTAAGAAAAATGGTTTTGATTGATCAATTGAATCTTTTAAAAGAGTTATAGAGTCTCTAATCAAAATTGCTAATTTATAAGCCCATTCTTTAGATGGTGGCTCCCAACCATTATCATCCCAGTATTTCTTCATGATCTTACTTAACTTTATTGATTCCATATTTTTTATATATTGAGAATTAATCCAGTTGAGTTTTTCCCAACTGAATTTGGCTCCAGCTTTATTTATTTCTGATAAGTCAAAAATTTCAGATATCTCTTCAAGTGAAAGTATTTCTCTGTCGGCAGATTTTGGAGACCAACCTAAAAAGGCCATATAGTTCGATAAGGCCTCAGGTAAATATCCCATTTCTCTAAATTCGTCGATTGAGGTAACGCAATCTCTCTTAGATAATTTTTTTCCTTCGCTATTTAGTATTAAGGGTGTATGCGAAAAAGTTGGTAAACTAAAATTTAATGCTTTATAAATCAATATTTGTTTTGCAGTGTTCGAGATATGGTCTTCACCCCTTACTACATGAGTAATATTCATAAAATTATCATCAACTACAACTGCAAGATTATATAAAGGATCTCCAATCTCAAATCCTTTAGCCCTTCTTGACAAAACTAAATCACCGCCCAAATCCTTCCCTTGCCATTTGATTTCACCCCTTATCTGATCTACCCATTTAATTTCAATTTTTTCATCAATCTTAAACCTTATTACTGAAGTCCTCCCTTGGGATATGAATGTTTCTATTTCTTCTTTTGAAAGACTTCTGTGTCTATTATCATGCTTTGGAGGTAATCCTTTCTTTTTTTGTTCTTCTCTTAATTCAGATATTTCATCTTCTGTTGTAAAGCACCTATATGCAGCTCCACATTCCAATAGCTTTTTGATATGACTTTTGTGAATCGAAATTCGGTCACTTTGCTTTATGGGTTCTTCATCCCATATAAGTCCAAGCCATTTCAATCCCTCTAATATATTTTTTGTATATTCAGATTTAGATCGAAGAAAATCTGTATCTTCTATTCTGATGAGAAATTTTCCGCCTATTTTTTTTGCATACAACCAGTTGAAAAGTGCTGTTCGCGCTGTCCCAATATGAAATAAACCCGTTGGACTCGGGGCTAGTCTTAAACGTTTTTCCAAATTTCTTTTAGAAAAAAACGGGACCGACGGGATTCGAACCCGCAACTTCCGCCGTGACAGGGCGGTGCTCTAACCAGTTGAACTACGGTCCCAAAGTTTTGTTCTAAATTTATTTAGAACTCCATTCTTAAAATTATCAGATCATAATACTTAATTTATGGGGTTGTAATAAAAAAAATTTTTTAATTT
Source organism: Prochlorococcus sp. AG-455-E15 (assembly GCA_003212115.1). GTDB lineage: Bacteria > Cyanobacteriota > Cyanobacteriia > PCC-6307 > Cyanobiaceae > Prochlorococcus_A. The sequence continues at coordinate 6,654 of QCQS01000015.1, forward strand.
GAGGATTTTCAGAAATAATTAGTTTTTCAACTGTCCTAGTATAAACAACTATTTATTTTTGAGGTCTAAAACCAGCAGGTTCTATTAACCTAACTTGATTGCCTCTAGCAGTAAATTCTCTGCCTTGGTCACTTTGCACGACAACTCTCCCACCAGACTTGACTCTGATAATTCTTGCACGAACCCATCCTAAAGCTGCTGATTCGAGGACTTTGACTACGTCCCCAGGTTGAAGATCTAACTCCATCTTATGAAAAAATAATTTACATAATGTTGATCAAACGCGTCGTGGAGGACTTGAACCCCCGACATCAGGTTTTGGAGACCTGCGTTCTACCAACTGAACTAACGACGCATTTAAATGATTATAAGCGTCTTTGTGACCAATAAGTTGATTAATTTACAACTTTATCGATCAAAGCGTTGTTTTACGCGAGTAGCTTTTCCTACTCTATCTCTCAGATAGAATAGCTTAGCTCTTCTTACTTTACCTCTACGTTCAACTTTTAGAGAGGCAACCTGTGGACTATGTAGCATAAATACTCTTTCAACACCTATACCCTGGAAAATTCTTCTAACTGTAATAGTTTGGTTAATACCTCCATGCCTTTTTGCTATGACAACACCTTCATAGGGTTGAACTCTTTCTTTATTACCTTCTGTAATTTTTACTCCAACCTTAACAGTGTCACCAACATAAATTTCAGGTAACTCTTTTTTTAATTGTTCATTCTCAAATTCCTTAATAAGTTTGGATGCGCTTAAGGTTTTCGTAGTCTCAGAAACCGTATTTTTTCCTTTTTGTTCAACTGCTACATCAACCGATGTGTCAGCTTTAATACCGATTTCTAATTCCTTCTCTTGTTTCTCTTTGGCCATTTTGGTCTTTATTGTCCTACAAGTTCTATATCTTAACCTTTTGACTCGCCTTTAGTAACCTTTTTGGTAAATGAAATTGTTTTTGAAAACATTTGGAATCCTGTTACGAGCATCCATAAAACTCCAAGGGAATTCAATATTACGTAAATAAGTTCTCCATTATCTCCAAGCCATTCGCCCTCATGGAGAGACATTAACCAATGAACTTGTTCTCTAGAGTATCCAAGTAAATCTTTTGAGACCCTATAAAGAAGACCAGTAATTGAAGATATAAATAATGGAAGAAAAACCCAGGGCGCCAATGCCTTATGAAATTGCCTAGAATTAAATAAAGTTTTCATTTTAGTTCCTTTCCCATTGTTATTGATAGATTTAAGGTAGCCAAAACCATAAAGGCTATTTTGAAGATATTTACCTATTACTATTATTTATTCCAATGAGACATTTTGCAGATCTTTTGTTAAATAAAAATAATTCCAATACTAATGATCAAGTTCCTTTTATTCAGAGGCGAAGAGGAATCGAAATAAAGTCTTCACGGGAAATAAATTTGATGAAAAAATCTAGCAGGATTGTAGCAACTGTTTTAAGGGAAATTAATGACTTAATTAAACCTGGAATGAGTACAAAAGACTTAGATGATTTCGCAGAAAAGAGGATTAAAAGTTTTGGAGCTGTGCCAAGCTTCAAGGGCTACCATGGATTCCCTTCTAGTATTTGTTCTAGTATTAATAATGAGGTTGTCCACGGGATTCCAAGTAAAAATAAAATAATTAAAAATGGTGACTTGGTAAAAATTGATACAGGGGCGTATCTAAATGGTTTCCATGGAGATAGTTGTATATCAATTTGTGTAGGAGAAGTTAGTCCAAAGGCTCAAAAACTTAGTGATATAGCTTATAAAGCATTGTATGCGGGGCTTTCGAAAATCAAGGCAGGTAATACACTTTTAGATGTGGCTGGGGAAATAGAAGACATTGTTGTAAAAAATGGCTTTAGTGTTGTAGAAGACTATACAGGTCATGGGGTTGGAAGAAATCTTCATGAAGAACCATCGGTATTTAATTTTCGGACCAAAGAATTGCCTAACGTCGTCCTTCGTGAAGGAATGACATTAGCGGTGGAACCTATTGTTAATGAAGGGACTAAATTTTGCAAAACACTAAATGATAGATGGACCGTAATAACAAAAGATGGAAAACTATCGGCCCAATGGGAGCATACAATAGTTGTTTTAAAAGATGGTATTGAAATATTGACAGATCGAGATTTCTAGATACTAAGATTTGTACTTATAGATAATCTGGCAATACAAAAAATTAAATAATTCTTTCAATGGGAAAAGTATATAACTTAAAGGGTTTGGACTAATTATTACTAAATAATTTTTTGAATTGGCTAAATCATAAATTTTTTTAGAAACAAATTTGGGACTCATTATTCCGAGAGGGTTTAGTTCTGATTTAAATGGCCCTAAGATGATTTTTTTAATAATAAATTTTTTCTTTGTATCTTTGTCCAGAAGATTTTTTTTGAAAGAAACTAATTGACCAATAAGGGATTTACTAATCTCATATGAAGGATTTAGGGCAGGTAATATTTCTGCTTCAGATGTGTTTATCCAAATCTCTTTTTTTCTAAGTGAATCATTCCTTAGAGCAATATCTTCAAATAAATTTAAAAATTTGAATTTGCTTAATGCATTTATTTCTATCGATTTTTCATAATTGGAATTTTCTCTGCTCAAATCATAGATACCATGGTTCAAAATTAAAATGTCTATTTTTTCTAATTGTTTTTTTAATGACGACTCCTTCCCACATTCCCATTTAACCCATTCATTTGGAGATTCAAGATTTATTTCATAATTAGTTTTACTATGAGTAAATCCAATCACTTTGTATCCTTTTTGACGAAACAATTTTGTTAATTCTTTCCCTAGCGCACCTGAGGCTCCAGTTATTCCTATAGTTTTATCGTTTTTGGTTGGATTTATCATTTTGCTTGATTTTTATAAGATACCAAAGAATTAAAATAAATTTACCAAAAAAAGATTATTAATTTTTTTATTTGATTAAAACTCATAAATAAATGTTTGTTTAGTTCTGAAAAAAATATTATCTTATACCTATTAATAGATAATTTACTAAATTATGAGCGATATATTATTAATTGGCTCATGTGAGCCATTTAGTGGTAAGTCTGCAATGGTTCTTGGGATAGCAAAAAAACTTTTACAGAAGAAAAAAAAAGTACGCATAGGAAAACCTCTAGCAACATGCATTGAACTTACTAATCTACCTTCAATGTCTTATGAAGGATTAATAGATGATGATGTTAAGTTTATTGGGTCAACATTAAATATCGAAGAAGAGAATTTAATTTCTTCAGTAGGATTATTGGATAATATCTCAGCTGAAAAAAGAATCTTTAATAAAGACTTACTCCCAGGAAAAGGTTTTGATCAGATTGAAGGATTGGCTAATGATGATTTTGAAGGTCTTAACATTTTAGAGGCGGCCGGAAGTCTTCATGAGGGTATGATTTATGGCTTAAGTCTCCCACAACTGGCTAAGGATTTAGATGCGAAAGTTTTAATTGTAAATTTATGGGAAGATTGTAAAAGTGTGGATGCATTACTTGATGCGAAAAAACAATTAGGTGAGAAATTGGCTGGAGTTGTATTAAACGGAGTTTTTCCGCAAGAAGTCGAAAAAGTTAAAAATGAAATCATACCCTCTCTCAAAGATCTGGATATTGAAGTGTTTGGAGTGATGCCTAAATCACCACTTCTTAGAAGTGTCACCGTAGGTGAGCTTGTAAGAAGACTAGATGCCCAAGTTATTTGTTGCCCTGAAAAAGATCAATTGCTTGTTGAAACATTAAGTATTGGTGCAATGGGGGTGAATTCTGCAATGGAATTTTTTAGGAGAAGAAGAAATATGGCTGTAGTTACTGGAGCTGATAGAACTGATATCCAACTTGCTGCTTTGGAGGCTTCAACTCAATGCCTTATTTTAACTGGTTTAGGAGATCCTTTGTCACAATTGATTCATAGAGCGGAGGAATTGGAGGTGCCAATTTTAAAGGTGGAATTAGATACTCTTTCCTCCGTGGAAATTATTGAACAAGCTTTTGGTCATGTCAGAATACATGAATCAATTAAAGCTTCTTATGCTATTCAATTAGTTCAAGAGCATGTAAATCTAAAAAGAATTCTCGAAAAGATAGATTTTCCCTGCAATTTTTCAGAAAAATGCTAATTTCAAATATAGGAACTTTATTATTTTGAGTCGCTCTTTAGATCTACCAGCAACTGAAGGTGTTGATGCCTTAGCTCAAGAACTTGCAAAACTCCAAGATAATGGGAAAAGGAGAATTGCTTTTTTAGGTAGTAGGCACGTACCGGTTGTAGATATCCACCTAATTGAGTTAATAGCAAGATCGTTAGCAGAGGAAGGACATAATATCCTTACGTCTGGATCTCAAGGTGTTAATGCAGCTGTTATACGAGCTGTCTTAGATATTAATCCATCATTATTGACTGTTTTATTACCACAGAGTCTTGATAGACAGATACCCGAAATAAAGGATCAACTTGAGAGGGTTATGCATTTGGTTGAAAAAAGTGAAAATGATGAATTACCATTGCCACTTGCAAGTAGTCTTTGTAATCAAGAAATTATTACTAGGTGCGATCAATTAATATGCTTTGCCTTTCACGATAGCGAAACTTTGCTAAATAGTTGTAGATGTGCTGAAGAAATGGGCAAAGTGGTTAGTTTGTTATTTTTTGATTAAATTAACCCATTTCCCCTTATTAAAAGATGATTTATGCTAATAGTATTTAGCGTTTAATAATTTACTATGGCAGAAAGTTTTTCATTTGATGTAGTTTCTGATTTTGATAGACAAGAATTAGTCAATACTTTGGATCAAGTTAAAAGGGAAATTTCTCAGCGTTACGATTTGAAGGGCACGGATACTTCAGTTGAATTAGATAAAGAAAATATTTTTATAATCACGAATAGCGAACTAACCTTAAATGCTGTAAATGACATAATTAGACAAAAGGCAATAAAAAGAAACTTATCTTTGAAAATATTTGACTACGGTGAAATTGAAATGGTTAGCGGTAATAGAATTAAACAGACAATTTTATTAAAACAAGGAATTAAACAAGAAATTGCAAAAAAAATTAGTAAAAATATAAGAGATCAAATAAAAAAAATTAATGTCAGTATCAATGGAGAAACTCTCAGAGTAGCTAGTAAGAGCAAAAATGATCTTCAATTAGCAATTAAGCTTGTTAGTGAGTTGGAAGAGTCTTTGAACATTCCTCTAAAAGCTAATAACTTTAGATAAAATTTTTAGTAGGATTATTCTACAAATATGGCAGATCATTCAGAATTTCTCATTAAATCACTGATTAAGAAGGTAAAAGAATATCCTCGTTTTTCAAAAGGAGAAATAGAGAAATTTTGTTGGATGGCGGTACATGAGCATAAGCATGGTGTTTTACCCTCTGAATATGACATAAGGGAAATAGATGAGGATCTTTATTTAAAACTTTTGCAAGAATTTAAATCAAATATCCACTAAAACTATCTGTATTTAAATTCACAATTATTAAAAAAATATTTTAATTAAATGTCTTATTAATGCACTAATTAGTCTATTTAAATATGATTAATTAAAAGAAAAAAACTTAATGTCAACATCCTTTAAAAATGTCACACCAACAGGTCCTGGTGGTACGGCAACCCTTTTGATTGTATTGTCTTTTACTGGCTTTCTTTTACTTACCCAATCTCTTTTTGTTGTGCCTTCAGGACAAGTCGCAGTTGTTACAACATTAGGGAAAGTAAGTGGGCCCTCTAGGAGAGCTGGTTTAAACTTTAAACTTCCATTTATTCAGTCTGTATATCCATTTGATATAAAAACTCAAGTTCAACCTGAAAAATTTGAAACTTTAACTAAAGATCTTCAAGTTATTAGAGCTACCGCTACTGTTAAGTACTCAGTAAAACCTAACGAAGCAGGTAGGATTTTTGCAACAATTGCAAGCAGAAATAGCGATGTATATCAGAAAATTGTTCAGCCATCTTTGCTAAAAGCTCTTAAATCAGTTTTTTCTCAATATGAGCTAGAAACAATTGCTACTGAATTCGCAGTGATTTCTGAGAAAGTAGGAGATACTGTTGCACAAGAACTTAATTCATTCGATTACGTAGATGTTAAAAGTTTAGATCTAACTGGATTAGAGATCGCTGAAGAATATAGAGCTGCGATTGAACAAAAGCAAATAGCTGGTCAGCAATTACTTAGAGCAAAGACAGAAGTTGAAATTGCTGAACAAGAAGCACTTAGATATGAGACCTTAAATAGAAGTCTCGACGATCAAGTACTTTTCAAATTATTTCTCGACAAATGGGATGGTAGTACACAAGTTGTTCCTGGCTTACCAGGTTCAGAAGGAGGTTCTCCCCCAGTAATAGTTGGTGGTAGAAGATAATTTTTCAAAAAGATATATTTACACTTTTTAATCGTTTACTTATTTTTCTCAAGGAAAATAAGTAAATGATTATTTTTTGATTGCATTAAAGGATTCGTCAAAAGCTTCAATAGTTTTATCAATTTCTTCTTCGCTGTGAGCAAGTGATGTGAAACCAGCTTCGAAGGGGCTTGGCGCTAGGTATATTCCTCGTCGAAGCATTTCTCTATGCAACTTACCAAAAAGTTCGGCATCATTTGTTTTTGCTTCATCAAAGTTCCTAACTGGCCCATCGCATAAGAAAAATCCAAACATAGCGCTTACACTTCCTCCGTTAATAGCAATACCGTTATTTTCTGCGGACTGAATTATTCCTTCAATTAATCTAGAAGTTGTTGATTCAAGTTTGTCGTATGTACCATCTTGCTTGAGCAGTTCAAGGGTTTTTATTCCAGCAGTCATTGCGAGTGGATTGCCGCTCAAAGTACCTGCTTGGTATACAGGCCCCGAAGGGGCTACCATTGACATTATTTCTTTCTTACCTCCATAAGCTCCAACAGGTAGGCCTCCACCAATTACTTTACCCAGGGTTGTTAAATCAGGAGTAACCCCAAATTTTTCTTGAGCTCCTCCATAACTTATTCTGAATCCAGTCATTACTTCGTCAAAAACTAATAAGGATCCATTCTCAGTGGTTAATTCTCTTAATCCCTCCAAGAATCCAGGTTCTGGAGTAATAAATCCAGCATTACCCACGATAGGCTCAAGAATAACCCCCGATATGGCATCAGGATTTTCAGAAAATAATTTTTTTACTGCTTCTAGGTCATTGTAGGGAGCAGTAAGTGTGTTGGCAGTCGTTGTACGCGGAACACCTGGAGAATCTGGCAAACCCAGAGTGGCTACACCTGATCCTGCTTTTACTAAAAACATATCTGCATGACCGTGATAACAACCATCAAATTTAATAACTTTATCTCTTCCAGTAAATGCTCGCATTAGTCTCAAAACAGCCATGCATGCTTCAGTTCCACTATTAACAAATCTAACCATTTCTACAGAAGGGACTGCATCTATTACCATTTCAGCAAGTTGGTTCTCTAGAACACATGGAGCACCAAAACTAGTGCCTTTTTCAATTGCTTCCTGTAATGCCGTTGTAACTTCAGGGTGGGCATGTCCACATATAGCAGGTCCCCAGCTTCCTATGTAGTCAATATATCTATTACCATCAATATCCCAAGCAAAAGGACCTTTGACTCTATCAAAAACAATTGGCTGGCCTCCCACAGACTTAAAAGCTCTTACTGGAGAGCTTACTCCTCCAGGCATTAGTTGTTGGGCGGCAGAGAAAATTTCTTCTGATTTTGTGTAATTTAATATGTCAGTCACAATTTAGCTAAATGATGTTTTGAATAAATTCTTGTCATGTTCTAAATTAGAAATAAGTAAAAATTTTGTCAATCAGATTGAAATTCTACATTATGATATTTTTTATGCGATAGTTTGGATTGTAAATTATTAATTTTAAAGAAATCATGATAAAAAACAATCTTACTTTAGACAACTCTTTATTAATAAGCGTTTTCAAGCATTAAAGAAATTCAATTTATTTTTTTTATATTTCGAAGAAATTATCCTCATCCTCAAAAAAATCTGCATTTATTTCGTTTAAGTCAAGATCTATCATTACTGGGGCATGATCGCTTGGACGCAAATTACCTCTAGGGGAGCTGTCTATGACACAACTTTTAAGATTTGATGACAGTTCTTTGCTGATATATATATGGTCTATTCTCCAACCTTTATTTAATTCAAATGCGTTGTTACGGTAATCCCACCAACTCCAATGGCCAGTATTTTGTTCATAAATCCTGAACGAATCTATTAATCTTTTTTTTAGAACATTATTTAGTGCACTTCTCTCTATCTCAGATGCCATTATTCCTCCTTCATATTTCTTTGGATCATGAATATCCAAGTTAGATGGAGCAACATTAAAATCACCCATAAGACAAATTATTTCTCCTTTTTTTTCTATCTCATCCAAAAATGAAGCTAAACAATTTAACCAATTAATTTTGTATTCGAACTTACTTGATTCTAGAGAAGATCCATTTGGAACATAGACATTTATGATCTTGATACCATTAATATCAGCAGAAATCAATCTTTTTTGATCTAGGAATATTTCGATATTTTGATTAAAATCATTACAACCGTAGAATCCTTTTTTAACATTTTCTGGCTTTATTTTGGAAATAATTGCTACACCATTGTATGATTTTTGTCCGTAGATCTCTACTGAATAGCCTAATTTTTCAAAAGGTTTAACAGGGAAACTATTGTCCATCACTTTCGTTTCCTGCAAACATAGAATATCTGGATTCGATTGATTAATCCAATCTAATATTTGTGAAAGTCTGGTTCTTATAGAGTTAACATTCCAAGTTGCTATTAACAAATTTCTGCCAAATTATGTAAGATTAAATTAGCAAGAAATTTTGGACGTTAAAGAATTTTGAAATTAAATAAAATGAAAAATTACTTTTGCAAAAGCGTCTTTAAACCAATTAGGTTTGTAATTTTTTGTACTCTATTAATTTCCTTAAAAAGTGATTACCTAAATGCTGAATATTTATTTGAAGAATTAGAAATAGATACCTCAACTAAAACAGAAGATGATAATGCAGCTCTTCCAACTAATCCTTTTGAACTTGTGGAAATGATTCGGAGACAAAATAGTATGAATGATGCCACTGATCCTTCTGATGCAATTGATGATGCTTTAAGGTCTTTTAATAGTTTGGGGGAAAATTAATTAATTTAATGCGATAAATTATTATTTTCAAATTTTTAATATGTTAAAAAATCCTATCCCAAAAGTTACTAACCAATTACAGCACAGAGCAATCGGTATTATTAATGGTAAATTCACTCCCCTTAGTAATGAACAATTAAATAGAGGCTTTTTAATTGACAATAAAGACGAAAAAATTGAAACAGTAGTTCTTGGTAAAGCACTATCACTTTTAAAAAAGCATATTGATTTAAAGAAAAGTTATTATTGGATTGTTTATCCAAAAAATAAAAATACTCAAAACTTGCATTTACAGGTTGCAGGTATATGGGATCCTTATCAACTTAATGATTTCCCTAATAATTCTTCAAAAACTAACTTCTCAAAATTATTAGAAGAATTAGATCTAAAAGACAATTATTTTTCTGTTAGAGGAGAATTAGTTTTTGTTAACACTCAAAAAAAAGAAATTGTTATTAAGATCTGCCCTGCTGCAAAGTCAAAAAATTTAAAAAATAAAAATTTTAAATTAGTCATTAAAGGAGAGCTTTCTCTTGACCTTTTGCATAGCTTTGTAAGTTTAGATATCAACAGAGATGGAAATTCTTTGGAATTAATAAAGTACGAAGTAATTGAAAAAAATCTTTCTAAGAATAACTAAAATGAAAGGTTGATTTCACCGCAATTTTACCAGTTAAGAAATCTTTGATTTATGGATGATGTTTTAATTGAATGTTCTCCTGGTATCTCTGGAGATATGTTGTTAGGAGCTTTTTATGATTTAGGGGTACCTAAAAAAGTTATTGAACAACCACTTATTGATCTTGGTTTAAAGGATCTTTATCAACTAGAATTTGAGGAATCAAAAAGTTGTTCAATCCGAGGGGTCAAGGCAAAGGTTGAGAATATTGACTGTAGTCCTATTAAAAGAACTTGGAGAAGTATCAAGGAACTTATTTTAAATAGCCACTTAGAAGATAAATTAAAAAAAATAATTTATGAAGTATTTGAATCTTTAGCAATTGCAGAAGGAAAGGTTCATGGCATTAAATCTGATGAAGTCCATTTTCATGAAATTGGAGCTATAGATTCGTTGGTTGATGTAATTGGAGTATGTGCTGCATTGAATTACTTAAATCCAAAGAGGGTTTATTGTAATGAACCAATGTTGGGGAAAGGTTTTGTTCAAACAGAACATGGAAAATTATCTGTACCACCCCCTGCTGTAATAGAGCTAATAAGAAAAAAAAATATTAAAGTTTTATCAAGTTTTAACTCAATAGATGGTGAACTCTCAACTCCAACTGGCATTGCTTTAATCGCTAATTTAGTCGACTACCTTGAACCTCCTTCAAAATATTCTATTAACTCTTATGGAGTCGGCATTGGTAATTTAAAATTCACATTCCCTAATTTGGTAAGAGTTTATAAAATTACTTCATTTGGGGAGTTTTCTATTAACGATAATGAACAAATTAGTCCAAAGTGTGAAGAGATATCTATTCAAGAAGCATGGATTGATGACCAAACACCCGAAGACATATCTAATTTTGTGGAGAAACTGAGAATTGAGGGAGCTTATGACGTTTCCTATCAAGCTATCAATATGAAAAAAAGTAGAATTGGATTTTCTATACAAGTGATCGTGCCCTTAGATAAAAAAGAGTTTTTTAGGAGATTATGGTTTGATTATTCCAACACTATTGGGGTTCGTGAAAGGACCCAATCTAGGTGGTTATTACTTAGACGCAGAGGAGAATGTTCAACGACTTTTGGAAAAATAAAAGTTAAACAAACTTTGAAACCAGATGGATCAATAATTACGAAACCAGAAAATGATGAGGTTTTGAGATTACAACTAAAGCATGAAATATCAACTTACGAAATAAGAAAAATAATAAGAGAATCAAGCAAAAAATTTAAAGCATTTGAAAACTGGAAATGAGATTTAACTTCAGTAATCAACTATATCTTAAATTCCTTAAAAAAATTAATTTTGGTTGTTTAAAGAGTATTTTCTTCATTACAAGCTTGTCCTATTTTTGCATATTTTTTTTTAATAATATTGAAAAAATTTCTTTTGATGTCAATTTAGAAAGAAATGGAATTCATCTATTTTTATCATTTTTATTTTGTGTTTTAAGTATTTACCTGAACGCTTATGCATGGAAATATATTGTTAGATGGTTCGGGAAAGAATTTAAAAGTAATAATCTAGTCTCTTTTTATGTTTTAACCAATATTCTTAAATACGTTCCAGGAGGGGTTTGGCATTTTGTAGAAAGATTTAATTTTATAAAAAAAATAAGTAATCCTCAGATTGCTTTGTATTCGACACTTATAGAACCTTATTTTATGTTGAGTGGATCTTTTCTCTTGGCATCGATGGGATTGATTTTTTCGCCATTTTATATTTTTTTAATTGTTCCTTTGGTATTCCTAAATAGGAAATTTATTTTTCTGATATTAAAAATATTAGGGTCTCTTAAGGGAAAAGTATTTGAGGTCTTGAGATTTCCAAATTCAAAGGACCAATTTGAAGAGAGAATAAATATAATTTCATTTTTCCCTACCAAAGCTTTATTTCTTGAAATTGGATTTGTTTTATCTAAATTTATTGGTTTTTATATTTGCTTAAATACTTTTTATGCGAGTAATAATCTGAACATTATATTTTTATTGGTTATCTTTTCTTTGTCATGGTCTTTAGGCTTGGTAGTTCCAGCAGCTCCAGGAGGAGTTGGTGTTTTTGAGGCTTGCCTCCTTTTATTTGTAGGCAAAAGTATTCCACAAAATATTATTATCATTAGTTTAGTTTATTTTAGGGTTATATCTACCTCGGCAGATTTGTTCTTAAGCCTACCTTTCTTAATAAGAAAACTTTATAAAAGAATTTAGTTTTTTTTCTCTAAATTTGGTATCAATGTCATTGAAGCAATAAGGCCTAAAGTCATGATAATAATGGCTGGTAATATTGCCTCTACCATTCTTTCATCTCCAGCATATTGATATATCCTCACAGATAATGTATCAAAATCAAATGGTCTCAAAATAAAGGTCATGGGTAATTCTTTTATCGTGTCTACAAACACTAAAAGTGATCCTACGAATATTGGTCCCTGAAGAAGAGGAAGATGAATCCTTTTGATGATGCCCGGCCAATTCTCTCCTAGTCCAAGTGCAGCTTCATCTAGACTAGGAGAAATTCTCTCAAGACTTGAATCAATAGAACCCTTAGAAATAGTTAGAAATCGAACAAGATAACCCCAAATTAGTAAGCAAATAGCAAAGAAATTCAATTTTGGAGAAGAAATGCTTATTAAAGATAAAGCTAATACAGTTCCTGGAATTGCATAACCTATTCCCGCAAGGTTTGTTATTAGTCCTAGTAATAAACTTTTATTTGGACGTCTTGCTAAGGAAATTATTAAGGAAGATAACATCGTTACTAATGCAGTAAAAAATCCTAGACTTATGGTCCTGAATGATAGGGTAAGCAATTCTACTGATAACCCTTTTTGAATTTGATCGATATTGAGCAGAACCCAAAAACATGGAATTCCAAAAGAGAAAATTGGAGGAAATAAAGATATTGTGATTGCTAAAAGAGCTCTTGTTTT
>QCQS01000016.1 GCA_003212115.1 Prochlorococcus sp. AG-455-E15
CAATTGGAGCAGTAATTGTTTTTATCACAATTATTTTGGCCTTTTTCGCATCTACATTCATCTCCTTCATAAATCTAATAAAAAGATTATTTAAAAAATCAAAAACGAAATATAAAGCCAAAAATAAAAAGTGAAAATATTAATTACCGTATTTTTTACAATCTTATTATTAAAAATAGTCCTTAAAGAATTATTCAACTTTAACGATCTTAAAATAGCCTTTAAGAAATATATTCAAGCTCTTAAAAAATTAAATTCATTAAAAAAAAACCTTAATTCTTCAGAAATTATCCTGAATAATGTTTCAAAAAGTGGGCTAAATTTATTATGGATTTTAATAATATTATTTTTGCCTTTTATAATTTGTTTTTCTATTTTACTAATAATTGACAATAACATTATTAATGCGAGCATCATCTCAATGACTCCTTACGCTTTGATCTTAAAATTAAAAAAATGAGAGATTACTCAAAAATAGAAAAATTATTACATAGACAATTCTTAAGAGATAATGTTTTGACAGATTATTTATATCAAAAAATCGAGAAAAATTCCAAAATAAAAAAAGAAATAAACTTTGAAAAAATATTTATTATTGGTATTGCCAGAAGTGGAACAACTGCTTTATTGAATGCTCTTTATGATAGTGGCAACTTTGCAAGTTTATTGTACAAACATATGCCTTTCATTCTCTCTCCAAAACTTGCAAATTTTTTTTCTAATATTTCAAAATCATATAAATCAGAAGAAAGATATCATAAAGATAAAATATTTATAAATGGAGATTCTCCTGAATCTCTTGAAGAACCGTTTTGGCTAAAAGCATGTAAAAAAAGTTATAAAAAAAATTTTGTTAAACAAATAAACGTCCCTAAAAAACTTATTGAAAAATATGAATTCCTTTTGAATGAATATTGCGTTAGCCAAAATAAGGCTAAAATAATTATAAAAAATAACAACAACATTATTAGATTCGATTCACTTTGTAGTCACATAAATAATGCAAAATTTTTAATATTGTTTAGAGATCCAATTCAAACTGCAATTTCCATGTTAAATCAACATTTAAATTTTTTAGAATTACAAAAAAGGGATCCATTTATAGAGGAATATATGAATCTGATAGGTCACTTTGAATTTGGAAATAATATAAAAACTTTTAAATTCAAATCAATGGTATATTTACAAAATAAAAAATTCAATAGCCTTGATTTAAATTTTTGGATTATACAGTGGATAAATGCATATAACTTCTTATTAAAAAATTATTATCAATTTGATAAAGACAAAATAATTTTTATTTCCTACGAGATTTTATGTAACAAAAAAGAGTTTTATAAATCTCTATGTAGAAGGCTTAAATTATCTGGAGATAAGCTGAATTATAATTTTATTGAAAAAAAATCGAATATAAATCTTTATAAGGACATCAATCCAAATCTTCTAAAAGAATCTTATTCAATTTATAATGAACTTAAAAAGAAGGTAAATTTATTTTAATTGGATAAAAAATTATTATTTTCTTTAATAAAAAAGATTAGACATTCTTTTGTAATATTTTTCCTAATCTCCTTATTTTCAGGCATTACACTCTACTCTGAGCGATTTTGTAAAGGTATAAAGGGAAAAGATAATAAGAAATGTCTTATTGCAAGAACAATTGAGAAGCCAGGAAAAATCTTTTTGCAAGGATATATTAATACTAGATCTTTATTAAAAAATTACCTTTTAACCTCTGATTTTACAATTACAGGGGAATTAGCAAGAGATCCAATTAAAACTGCAAATAGGTTTAAAAATTTAAAACCTCGATTCAATTTTAATTTCATAAAAGGTACTAAGCCTGACTATGGATTTCTAATTTTATCTGAAATTAACTCTGCCAATGCAAAACCTCTTGTAGAAATTTGGGATCTTAATAAACAAAAATTAATTCATAAATATAAATTTAACTTTAGTGATATAAGAAAATTATCAGACTTTAAAAATGCTCCTGAGCTTGAGTTTCAACATCCCCTAATTCTTGATGATGGGTCACTTATAGTGATTGGATCAGCAGGTAATCAACCGATTATTAAATTTAATAGCTGTGGAGATTTATTAAAATTAAACAATGAATATAAATTTCATCACAGCATTGAAAAAGATAATGAAGGATTTATTTATGTGCCAATCTACTCTAGCAATAAAAATCTATCGAAATCTATGTATAAATTTGACTTTAAAGATGATGGTTTTGCTGTAATGGATAAAGAACTTAATATTGTCAAAATATATTCCTTACTAAAAATTTATCAAAAGAATGGTTTGATTTCTGATCTTTTTGGAAAGCATGAAGCTATAAGCGATCCTTTCCACTTAAATGATGTACAACCTTTGATAAGAGATGATGGGACAAAAGTTGTTTTGTTAAGTCTAAGGCATCAATCTTCAATTGTAGCTCTCGATTTAGAAACAGAAAAAATTTTATGGATAATAGAAAGAGCAGGTCTTTTACAACATGATGTAGACATAATTGCTAAAAGAGGTAATTTTATTGACATTTCTTTCTTTGATAACAATGTAAGGCAATACGTTAATTTAAATACAAAAGGCAATAAATTCATTACTTTAAAAAATCTTGATATTTCAAGAAATAGGAATATTGAATTCATTAACAGTTCCTATGTTCATAATTTATACAAAATCAAAAAATATGATTTTACAAGTATACCCAATAAATATATTCCCAAAACTATCACCGAAGGCAGAGCTGACCTCAATAAAAAATATAATTCTGTATTTATTGAAGAGTCTAATATGGGTAGACTTCTGGAGATTGATCTAAACAGTGGGAAAATTGATTGGCAATATATAAACAAGCATAAAAGTAGTGGTGTGCCTAGATATATGAGTTGGTCTAGACGGATATCAAATAAAAACTTTTCAAATATATTTGAGAAATGTGAATAAATCTTTTATTCTATTTTTTTTTAAATCAACTTCTTTTTAATCTATGGTTTTTAAAACTAAATTTTTTATTAAAAGAAAATATCTTAGTTACTAAGCTCTAAATCCAAAGAATATTTAGAGTTAAATATTTAAAAATATTTTTTAAAATAATATAATATCAAAAATGTTAAAGTATATTAGGTCAAAAGATTATTAGATGCCTCAAAGGGAATTAAGTGTACTTTCGAAATATAATTGGTATAGAACTCTTACTGAAGAATATAAATTTTATCTGAAATCTAAGAACATTTCTAAAGAAAAATCAAAAAAACTTGTCATACTTTTTGGTTGGTCTTTAGATTATATTTTCTATAATACTGATTGGGAAATATTCTATCCAGAATGGAGAAAAGATGCCCAAACAGGTTACCCAATAAAAATAGAAAATAAATCTTCACATAAAAGAAAATTATTAAACAATAAATCACTATTTTTGTTTAAAAGAATTCTAGATTTTTTTAGAAAAATTTTTTTAAAGTTTTTTATACAAGCAGATTTTAATTTTTTAAAAAATAATCATCAAATACTTTTTATTGATAATATTAGGGTAATTTTCATTAAAAAATTAATAGGTAGATCAGATAAAGCGAAAATTGAAAAAGAAAAATTTTTTAAAAAATTAAAAAAAATATTCAAAGACCTATCACTCTACGAATGTATAATTTCAATAATTCCTGATGAATTCTTTGACTTAGAAGTCGAATATAAGAATTTAATAATTAATACAAGATGCGAAAAATTTGTTTCTCCTGAAATGATAAAGCTTTTAAATAAATGTAAATCAAGTTTTATAATTCATCACAGTCATGGTTCTGTAACTGGTTGGTATTTTAATAATTATTTTGAGAATAAAATTCTAGATTTTAGTGATAAGTTTATAAATTGGGATATTAGAAATAAAGATACTTTTACGAGATATTATATTAAACCCAGAAAAAGAGAAAAAACAAAAATTTTTTGGGTCACCAGACCAGATTTAAATCAATTCTATTACGATATGATCCCAAATATTAATTACAGGAAAAAATCTGGAAATACTTTGGAACAACATTTAGATGAAATATTTAGAGTTTTAAAGCCCTTTGGATTTCACTTTTTATTACACCCAAAGGGGCAACCAGCAGAATATAAGAAATATCATAATGAAGCCCTTACCTTAAATAAGTTTGATCAGAAAAAAGTATCTAAGAATGATATTTTTATTTTTGATAGTATTAATTCTTCTCTTATTTTTTATACTTTAAAATTTTCATTAAACTTCCTAATTTATGAAAACAATATTCCTTCTGAAACCACAAAAAGATATAAAATTCTAGAAAATTATTTCCAAAAAGGAAATTATCTTTTTTACAATAACATTAAAGATTTCAAGGTAAATCTAGATTACTTAATTTCAAAAAATAATATTTCTTAAATTATCTAAAACTAAATAAATAAACATTTTTATAATCATTTTATCTTTTTATATATTATTGATTTTTATCTGAACAAACTTTTCTGATACTATTAATAGTTAAATTACAGCAAGTTAATGCAAAATATTTTAGTTACAGGCGGAGCAGGATATATTGGAAGCCATACTGTAAGAGCTCTTCTAAAAGAGGGGTTTAAACCAATAATTATAGATAATTTGGTTTATGGACACAAATACGTTATTAAGAAATTAGGTAATGTGGAATTCATTGAAGGAGATATTGGCGACTCAAAACTTATTAGACAAATTTTCTCGAGATTTTCAATTGATGCAATAATTCATTTTGCTGCTTATGCATATGTAGGAGAATCATGTATTGACCCAATAAAGTACTATAAAAATAATGTTTTTTCATCGATCAATTTAATCAATGAAATTGTTAATTTTTCTAAAAACCAAGATAGGATGATTCCTATTGTTTTTTCATCAAGTTGTGCAACTTATGGAATCCCAAAAACAATACCAATAACTGAAAGTACTCCACAACTACCCATTAACGCATACGGCAATACAAAGCTTATTATAGAAAAAGTACTATCAGATTATGGAAAGGCTTATGGATTATCGAGTATAAGTTTCAGATATTTCAATGCTGCAGGAGCATCTTCTGATGGTTTAATTGGTGAAGATCATAATCCAGAGACTCATCTAATACCATTGGCAATTATGGCTACTTCAAAGAAGTCAACTCCACTTTCTATATATGGAAATGATTATCCTACTAAAGACGGGACTTGTATAAGAGACTATGTACATGTGGAAGATCTTGCGAATGCTCATATTTTAGGTTTAAAAAAGTTGCTTTCATCGGATGAGAAGATCATTGAGTATTACAATCTAGCAATGGGGAAAGGATATTCAGTTATGGATATAATAAATTCAGTAGAAAAAGTGACCAATTTGAAAGTAAATTATAAAATAGGAAATAGAAGGATTGGAGACCCTAGCATGCTAGTTGCAAATGCTTCAAAAGCATTTGTCGAACTTAAGTGGAAAGCTAAGCATACCAATATAGACACCATTATAAAACATGCCTATCTATGGCATAAAAAATTACTGAGTAAAAAAACTTAAAAATAATTATGAAAAAAAAGATTGCAGTCATAGGTGCAGGACTAACTGGTTCAATAATCGCAAGAAAATTTGCAGAAAAAGGATATAAAGTTGATCTTTACGAAAAAAGAAGTCATATAGCAGGTAATTGCTTTGACAATAAAGAATTCAATTCTTTTACGCATAAATATGGGCCACATTTATTTCATACATCTAATGAGAGAGTGATGGAGTTTCTTAAAAATTTCAGCGATTTTGTTCCATATCCCCACAAAGTAAATGCCTTTATAGATGGCCAGTTTGTGCCAATACCTTTTTCTTTAGCATCATTGAAAATAACCCATCCAGAGTTTTTACAAAAAAGGATTGTACAAAAACTTTTAGGAGAATATAAATTTGGCAGCCAAATAACTATTTTTAAACTTTTAGATTCAGTCGATAAAGATCTTAAAAACCTGGGTGAATATATCTACGATAAAGTATTTTTGGGTTACTCTTCTAAACAATGGGGGGTTAAAAATCCGCTTGATCTAGATAAGGGTGTTCTCAATAGAATTCCTGTAAGAATTAATAATGATACGAATTACTTTAATGATAAATACCAATTCCTTCCAAAAGATGGTTATACAAGCTTAGTAAAGAATATTTTGAAACATCCAAAAATAAATATTTTTTTAAATAGAAATGTTCAAATTGAGTTAAATTCAATTACATCTAGTTGTGAATCTATAAAAATAAACCACAAAAATTATCTCCATGCATTCTTTACTGGAATGATTGATGAGCTTTTTGCTTTTTCTATGGGTGAACTAGAATATAGATCATTATTTTTTAAAAAAAGTGAGGCTATTTTTTCTCCCTCAACAAGGCCATCTTTACAACTTAATTATCCAAATAACTATAATTTTACAAGAATAATAGATTATGGATTTATTTCAAAAACACTTGGATTTAAACCTTTAAAATCAAGACTAGTAACGGAATATCCAGGT
Source organism: Prochlorococcus sp. AG-455-E15 (assembly GCA_003212115.1). Lineage (GTDB taxonomy): Bacteria > Cyanobacteriota > Cyanobacteriia > PCC-6307 > Cyanobiaceae > Prochlorococcus_A. The sequence continues at coordinate 6,511 of QCQS01000016.1, forward strand.
AGATTTGATCGTAAATCAGAGATTTTTAATCAGGCTTTTTATCCGTTATTTACTAGCAAAGCAAAGGATAAATATAATAAATATAAATTGAAATTAAAATCAGTTTCCAAAGTTATTACCGTCTGTGGAAGATTAGGAACATATCGTTATTTAGATATGGATGATGCTATAGCTGCAGCATTTGCAGTGGTTGATAATTCAATACTGATAAAATAAATCCCAAATAATTTAAAGGAGTTTTATAAATTCCTGCGTATTCTCAAAAAATTCTAATTTTTGATTTTTTATGATCTCTTTATAATTCGAGAAACAGTAAAAATTTTTTTCATAATTTCTAAAGCAATCATTAATAAGAGATTTAACTTCTTTTAACTTTTTTTGATTTAATTTATCTATCTTAAATCTTTTTTCAATAGGAATATCTATATCATTTAAAGCAGATCCTTTTTTATTCGTAATTAAACAACATCCGCACATAACAGCCTCTCTTGGAATCCTATCTTTCCCAGGGTGATGACCAAAATCAATATATATTTTCGATCTACTCAAAAGAATTTTAACTTCTTTCTGTGTCATATTTTGTATTGGCACAAAATTGATTTCAGGAGAAATCTTAATTAGTTTACTCAAATCTTTTGCACCTTTTTTGGGATTATAAACCACTATATCTTCTTTACATTTATTAAGATTAATATTTTCAAAAAAAACATCTGGAAGGTAATCTCCAATGAATTTAGATTTAATGCCTATTGATTTCAAGTAATTTTTTGCATATTCTGATTGGGTAATATGAATTAAATCTTTTATATCTTTAAGTCTTGCTCTAGTTTTAAATAGAGAAAAATATTTTTTAATAGTTTTAAATATATAACTTTCATTTTTATATCGAAAAAAATTATCTATAGACATCCAATATATACATTTGATTGATTTTGGATATTTGTAAATTAATTTAGTGTATGATTCTGGAAAAATCAGAAAATTTTCTTTACTATCCTCAAAATAATTTATTACTGAAAAATCATAATATTGAAATCGTTTCAATGATTCTTCTTTTGGATTACTACCATAAAAGTAAATAAAAACATTTTTTTTAATCTTTTTTAAGCACTCTGCTAATTGATAAATACATTCCGGACCTCCAGACAAATTATCACTTGGACAAAATAAAATAATTCTTTTATACAAATTTATAAGATAATTGATTAATATAATAGCACTTTAAAATATCATCAATTTATTAGATTAATTTAGAAAGTTTAGAGTTCAATATTTACACTAAATAAATCTTTTAGGCCTCTATTGTGACTTACTAATATGAAAATATCTTTTTTGTAAGATTCTCTTGTTTTTAAAATGATACTTCTTTCAGATGATTCATCAAGAGCACTTGTGCTTTCATCGAAAATCATAATTGGTCTTCTATTATACAAAGCTCTAGCGATTCCAACTCTTTGGCTTTGACCTCCGCTTATTAAAGGGGAATTTTCTCCAATAACACTATATAAGTTAAAACCATTATCATCTTTATCAAAAGGAATGCCAGATATATCACAAACCTCTTTAAGTAAATCTTCGTTAACAAATTCATTTTCTGAATAAATTATATTATCCTTTATTGTTCCAGAAACTAATTCTATTTCTTGAGGGGTATATGAAATAAGCCTTCTCCAGTTATTATCATATAGAGAATAAAATTTTTGCCCGTCTACATCAGCAAAACTTTTTCCAGACGATTCTTTTTGCAAGCCTGATATTATATTTAGCAATGTGCTTTTACCTCCTCCCGACTTTCCAGAAATCAGCAAATTTTGACAACTTTGAATCTTTAAATCAATGGGCTTGAGCAATACTTTTTTATCTAATCCATTTAATAAAAAATAACTTATATCATTGAGCTCAATTTTAATATTCTTAGGTTTTTTTAGTTTTTTTATTTGAGACGAAGTTGAGTTTGCCATAATAATATCCTCTCTTTCTGTAGAATTTAACTTATCTTTTATTAATTTCAAAACATACTCATTAGCGTTTAGTTGAGCATAAGAAATATATATTTGTTGCATATCAGGAAGAAGTTTTCTAAATCCAAAGATAAGAGTTCCAACACTCAAAATTGCAATATTGTATCCCTCCTTATAATTAAGCCAACCACCCCAAAGACATACAATAAAAAGGCTTATGCCTTCAATTAAAAATCTTGGTTGAACAGAAAGAAGATTGATCCATAATGCAGCTTTTCTATATTTTCTTTCTTTTTGCGTAAGTTTATTTAATTTTATTTTTCGCAAATCTAAAAGAATTATTGTTTTTATATTATTAAAAATTTCATTAACAATTCTGAACATACCCTCTCTTTGCTTTGCTTTTCTAGTTCCAAATTTATAAGCACTATTTTTTGAGATGGTGCTAATAATTAAATAAATAAAAGCTAGTAAAGTGGAAATAATAATAAATGACTTGCCATCGATAATTATTATTCCTGTACTTATTATCAATAAGGAAATCAGGCTGTTTATCATTTTAGAGAAATTCTTGAAAATCTGACTTTCTAATAGGTCTATATAAGTTATTTCTGCTTGAATACTAGAGCTTGTTTCATTCACAAACTTATTAAAAGGTTTATAAATAGTTGCTTCAAATACTTTTTCTGCAATATCAGTTGTCGAACTTAATGCAAATTTTATACCTAAATAGTAAGCAATAATTTTAACTATTGAATTTAAAAAAGCAGTAAAACCTGCAACAAGCCAAATACCTTGTATTTGAAAAATTTTAATAATTTGCAGCCAATTATTATATATTATTGATTCAAACCCGATTGTATCTTGACCCCCTGAGACCAAAGTAAGAATGGGAATTAATGAAACTATTAACAAAATATCTGTAACTGCCTGAATACAAGAAGAAAATAGAAAAATTAAGCCTATTTTTTTTGTGTTACTTTTAAATTCTTTAGCTATTTCTATAAGTATTTTTAATGATTGAATTACCATAAGATATGATCTTTAATTAAATATTCTAGATTACTGATAAAAAATTCAAATAGCGTTGCATAGAACAATTATAAATGTCAGGAACTCTTCTAACTTGAAAAACTGAACCTATTTCATAATTATTCCAATGTGTTAAACCTGTAAGCACCGAGAATAATGCTTTGGACTCAATAAAAAGGTGTGAATGGATTGAAGGATCTTCATTGAGATCAAAAAAGTTTTTATTCTTATTACAGTTGAACGTCAATATTGGCTTGTAATTATCTTGGGGTTTAAGACATTTCCAAATCTTTTCCAATTCATTAACATCATCGTAAGGATAAATTGAATAATACATATCTTCTAAACATTCTGATTTTAAATGAGCTCTTTTTAGACTTTGCAAAAGAAGTCTTTTTAATAAATTTTTATTAGGATTAAAATTTATTAATTTTCTCCAAGTGTAATTTATTTCATTATTTTCATTATTTTCATTTTTACTAAATTCATAAAAATCTTTTCTTTCTCTTGAGCATATATTTTCCTCTAAATCAAAGTATGCGTCTCCACCATCATCTATTATAATCGCACCATTATCTATTTTTTTAACTTCTAAAGCGTCTGCAACGCCTCGGTACTGATTTAATTTCGAGAAATCCCCTTTTAAGTAATATTTACCTGCAAATGGTAATCTATTCAAACTTTTAATCTCATTAATGGCTTTTATGTATCTTTTAAAGAAATCATCTTTTTTTCTATTAGCTTTTTGAATCAATATATCTTTTTCAAGATAAGGAGAATAATAGGTTTGAGGATAAGGACCCGCTCCTGTATAACCCAAACAAAAAAGAGAAACTTTATAATTATTTCTTTCAATTAATTTATTGATTTTCGAAAAATGTAGTGAATTATAAATACAATCATTAATATTTAAAACTGATAAATTACTAATTTTAGATGTTACTAATATTGCTGAATCCACATCACTTTGAGAATCTGTTTTATTTGGGATAATATTTATCTGCGTATTATTAAAAACCTTATAATTAGTTTCGATAATATATTTCTCAAATCCATCGGCTTGGAGTTTTCTTTTCAAATAATTTGGTTCTGATTCCCAATCAGCAATAAGTATTTTTTTATCTTCAGAATTATCTAATAATTTATAAATAGTTTCATAACAATAATGGTCTGGATGGATGTGGCTAATAAAAATATAATCGAAACTTCCTATGTATTTTTTAATATCTGAAGGTTTAGGAAATTGTGTCCAAGTACCTTCATATGCATTATCTCCAAACCAAGGATCACAAAGAATAGTAATATCATCAGTACAAATTTTTATACAGGCTGAATACTTATAGTAAACTTTAAACATTTAATTTTATTTAAATCAATTTACTGAGACTTCAAAAGGAGTTATTTGAATTAATTCTGAATATTCCTCCATTTGTTTTACATCATAAAAAGGACAAACAGTAATGGAGCTCTTCATTAAATTGTTTGATTATAATTTACATAATATATTAGATAATAGAAATAATTAAGTGAATAAAATCTTTAATTTAGAATTCCTAAATATTTTCACTACTTTTTTAATTACCTAAAACAATGGTCTCCTATAAAGAGAATTTTTAAATATTTATTTTTTGCATTGCCAATTTTTATTAAATAATTTGGAGATATAGATGCAATAGTTTTCAAAGAGACGGAACCATCACTTCCATCTCTGATTATTTTCAAAAAGCAATTTCTTCCTTTATTAGAAATAACCCCTGGCCATATGGTTGTAATTCCTAAAAAGAAACCAACTAAAAGTAATAACAAATATTTTAAATTTTTATAATTTTTACTTCTAGCCATAGGATCATTTCAACACTTGCTAGTCTTTAAGTCAATAAAATAATTTTTTTAAGATTTTAATTATTTTAAAAAGGATTAATTTAATTTCTGTTTATGAGCCGAATCAGATGAAAACCTCAACTAAACTAACTATGTAAATCAAAAAATATTTATTAGATTCAACCATATATAAATTATGAAATTTTTCTTTCCAAAGAAAAGTATTTTGGGTTTTCAAATCTTAAGTAGTTGGCAATCCATAGGATCATCTTATTTTCTTTTATTTTTATTCTATTTCTTAGCCCCTAATTTTGGTAAAGAACAAATACAAATTTTTGCTGAAAATTTATTTCTAATACTATTAAATATAAGTGTATTAATTCTTACAGTAAATTCCATCTATCAAAAAAATAAGAAGCCATTAATATTATGGCTAATATTAAGTTTTCCTTTATGGTTACTTGTACCTTTAGAAATAAGAATTATTTTATATGCATTGAATAACTTACTTTTTTAATAAAAATTTAAACTCAGATTGATTTTAATGATATATTTTTTCGTTTTTTTTATATGCCTGTCATTGGGAAGTTTTATTAATGTAATTAGATATAGATTACCTGAAAATATTTCAATTATATATCCAAGAAGTTTTTGCTTTAATTGTAATAATCAAATTAAGTGGTTTGATAATGTCCCTATATTTAGTTGGTTTTTTTTAAAAGGTAAATGCAGGGTATGTAATATTCCAATATCTTTTCAATACCCTTTAGTTGAGTTTTTATATAGTTTTATAGGTACTTATTCTTTTTACAAAGTCTATGAAGATAAATATTCTTTTTTAGAGGTTATATATGTTTTATTGCTTTCTACAATATTATTCTCAATATCATTAATTGATATTGATCATTATTGGGTGCCGAGTAATTTTTGTAATCTTCTTATAATTATTGGCGTGATCTCGAATTTATTTTCTAACAATTCCTTTTGCACTCAAAATATAATACAAGCCTTATTAAGAATTTTTATAAGCATTATTTTTTATTTTTTTATAAAGTTTCTATTAAATCTTCAAGAAAAAAAATTTAAAATAAGATTAATAGGCTTAGGTGATATAAAACTTTTCGCAATCAGTATAATTTGGTTTGGGCCCGAAGGACTTTTATCTACTTTTTTAATCAGTATATATTTTGCTTTGTTAATAGGTTTATTAGGAAGATTATTTAAAAAGTTAAAACCCTTGCAAAAAGTCCCATTTGTACCTTTTATTTCACTAGGCATGTGGTTAACTTTTATTTTTGGAAGTCAATTTTGGGTAAATATTTGGCTTGATTTTGGATACTCTATTAATAATTTTTAGCTTAGAAAAAAATAAGTTAATAAGATATATAGGGTTTATAAAAAATGCATAAATTTATATATAGTTGACAAAAAATTAACTTGACACGAAAATAATATAAGATATTATCATTTTTTTTAAATGACCCCTTTACAAGCATATTTAAATAGCCCAAAGGCAAGAAAAGTATTAGCAAAAAAACCTGGTGAAGAAGGCTTTTCACTAATAGAACTTGTCGTAGTTGTTGCAGTTTTAGCGGTTCTTTCTGCTATCGCAATACCTTCGTTCACAAATATTAGTAGTAAGGCACGCGCTACTGCTGCTGCAAATACCCTTGCGACAGTAGCCAAAGAATGTGCTGCTAAAATTGCTGATGTTGGTGTCGGAGCAAACGCAACATTTAATGTGCCTAACATGGACGGATATAGGGGGATTGCTGCAGCAGGATTTTTCTTTGGTGGTACTAAACAAACTGCAGGTGCGACTATTCAATGCTCTGCAAGTAATGCTATTGAATTAAGATCAGACGATATTAGTCAATATCCTAGTTGGAGTTATAACCAAGGAACTGGTGCTAAAGTTTGCAATGCTACAGGTGCAGCACTTAATAGAGGATGTTCTGGAAATCCAGGAACTTGGTAAGTTTTTAAAAACATTCTACTAAAACTAAATATGACTTTTAAAGAACCTTTTTCTGATAAAAAAATATCTGAAAAAGGTTTTACTATTTTAGAGCTTACTGCTGTTCTTGTTATTCTTTCTGCATTATCTTCCATTACTATACCCAACATAAATAGATGGATTAAATTATCAAGAATAGATGAAGCAAAGGGAGCACTAAATATTGCTGCTGCTAATTGCCTACAAAGCCTAAGAGCAGGTAAAGTTTTGTCTAATGAAGAAGTTGTTGGAACCGAATTATCAAATGAAAAATTAAATACTATTGGTTATAAAATTTCAAATTCAAAAAATATTTGCTCTGATTTCCAAATTGAACCAAGTAATTCTTCAGAAAATATACTTTACACTTTTGGTTTTAGAATCAACGATGATGGCGATGTTACTAAAACAGCTAAACCAAGTTCAAATAATGCAAGCTTAAATTCTTGCAAAAAATGGGCTGGGACAAATTGTGGGGTAAGTGCGGCCCAACAAGCTGAATGGGATAGATTAGCAGCTTTGGCAACCGCAAAGAAAAACTGTAATGATGCTTTCTACGCATGGCTAAATGAGACCCCCCCAGATGGAGGCAGCGGCAAAAACACCCGTTGGGATAATAGTTCAGATTCTTGCTCTTTGGAAACCTGGGCTTTTGAAGGTAATGTTGTTGGTGGAGAAACAGGATATAATTCTGCATTAGAAAGAAAACTTGGTCAAGAATGTTCTAGGAAAATAAAAGCACAATATACAGACACAAAAGCCTCAAACCCTACTGATGATTCAGGAAACCCTTCAGCCATAACTATTGAAGAATGTGGAGCAAAAGAATTCTGGTTTGTGAATGGAGTTGATGAAGGCTCGAAAGATGCTTACTTAGCTAAAGTTACTGCAAATAAAGAGACTAAATGTGTTAATGATAGAGAGTCGGTTAGACAAAGAAGTGGTAAAAATACATACATAGGCCAATATGGCCCTTTTGATGGGCCAGGTAAATGTGGAGAAGTAGTATGGATGTGCGATGGAAAGCAAGTTACTACTGAGAAAGCATATAAAACAGAGACAGTTTGCGGACGTGCCGAAGCAGAGTCAGAATGTGGACAGCCAAAATTCGAACATTGTAAGCTTGTCACTTGGTGGGGATGGTGGGAATGTGAAGCTTGGTCCAAATGTATGGGGTTAATATAAGAGCATGGAAAGAATAGCTAGTAGAGAATTAATAGAAAAAGTATTTTCTCTTGCTTATTGCAGAGAACACGTACTCGTTCCTCTTTCTGCAGAAATCAATAGATCCACTAATACTGAAAAATTAACCATTGCCGTTGCTAATTTTTCTTATCTTAGTTCCATAAGTGATTTTATAAAAAAAAGAGTAAATGAAGTAGGTTATGAATGCCAATTTATTGAAAAAAAAGCGGTTGAAATTCAATTTTTACTAGATCAAGCAGCACAAGAAAGAATAATAAACTCAGAAGGAATAGAGACTTATGATTTTAGCGATGACGCAATTATAGATGCACTTAAAGCGGCGAATGATGATGATAGTCAGGATGAAATTGATTATGCATTTGATTTCGAAGATAGCGAAGATGAGCAACAACTTGCTGAAACTATTGATTTATCCGCAGAGATGTTGGGCAGTCAAATTCAAAGAGCAGCAGCAAACATTCTAATCAGATCCACAAGAAATAATGTCTCTGACATTCATTTAGAACCTCGAAGTGATTGCTATAAAATCAGGGTAAGAAGGGATGGAGTTATGCAAAATTATGTAACTTTTCCAACTAGAGCGGGTATAAAACTTACCGCCTGTTACAAAAATATGGCGGGGATGGATATTGCAGAAAGAAGAGCTTCCCAAGATGGAAAAATAAAAAGAAAATTTGAAGGGCAACAAATGGAATTCCGTTGTTCAACAGCGCCTGCAAAATATGGAGAAAAAATTGTAATGAGAATTTTAAAAAGCGATGCTGAAACTCTAAGTTTAGATAAATTAATTTCCAATGAAAAAATTAAATATAACTTTAGGAGAATGATAAATGAAGCAAATGGAATTATAATTGTTTGTGGACCAACAGGTTCTGGGAAATCGACTACTCTTGCATCCGCATTAAGAGAAAAGGATAATGGTGAATTAAACATTGTTACTGCAGAAGAGCCCATAGAATATGACTTAGGTGGAAACATACAACAATTTCCAGTAATCAGAGCTAAAGGTCAAACTTTTCCAATATTATTAAGAACTTTTTTAAGACAAGATCCTGATGTTATTTTAATTGGGGAAACAAGAGATCCAGAGACAGCTGAATCCTCAATGGATGCTGCGGAGACGGGACATCTTGTATTCACAACTTTACATGCAAATAGTGCGGCAAGTTCTTTAACTAGGCTTGTAGATATGAATGTCCCAACTTATAAACTAAATGCATCTCTGAGAGGAGTTTTAGCCCAAAGATTAATAAGAAAAGTTTGTCCTTCATGTAGCGTAGAAAAAACTATAAATGACCAAGAGATTGCTTTTACTGGATTACCAAGAGGTACTCAAATAAGAGTTGCTACGGTCTTAAAAGGTGAAGAAAAAAAACAAAGGACTGCTGAACGAACAATATGCACTAGATGTTCGGGATCTGGATATCAAGGCAGAATTGGCACTTATGAGTTACTCAGAGTTTCAGGCAAAATAAAAAACGCAATAAAAGCAGATGCTTCTACTCAAGAAATTGAATCAATTGCTGTAAGCGAAGGAATGCTAACACTCAAAAAATATACTGTGAATTTAATTAAAGAAGGTTTAACAACAATTTCTGAACTTAAAAAGATTTCGAATTCTGAAGATTTTGATTTAGATCATAATGAAAAAAGTGTAGACTTACCAAAATGGTAATTTATCAAATTAGCTAATGAGCATATCTAGAAAAATAGTTGCTTTCGCTATTGAATCGGGATCCTCTGATATTCATCTTGAAGAAAATTCTCCCATAGCATTAAGAATAAACTCAGATATAAAAATATTGGAAAATGTTTTAACTTCTGACGATATGAATGAATTATATTTAGAGCTTTTAGGTCAAGAGAAAGTTAACCAATTTAATGAGTCAGGTGATTTAGATACTTCCATTGGATTAGATGGACTTTCAAGAATAAGAATTAATGCTTATATTTCAAATAACAAAAGATGTTTAACATTAAGAATTCTTCCTGATAATTTACCAAGATGGCAAGACTTAGGTTTGCCACAACCATTTATTGAACTTTCCAAATTAGAAAGAGGATTAGTACTGTGTACAGGTCCAACAGGTTCGGGGAAATCTACTACACTTGCAGCATTCATCAACTGTATTTTAGATACTCAAAAAAGACATATTTTAACAATCGAGGATCCTATAGAATTTGAGTTTAATCATACAAAAAATTCTATTATTCATCAAAGAGAAGTGAAACGAGATACTCATTCCTTCTCGACTGCCCTAAAAGCCGCCCTCAGAGAAGATCCTGATGTTATTTATATTGGAGAGATGAGAGACTTAGAGACAATTCAACTAGCAATAACAGCTGCAGAAACTGGGCATTTAGTTCTTGGAACTTTACATACTTCTTCAGCAGCTAAAACGGTGGAAAGAATTGTGGATGTATTCCCAGGCGATCAACAAGAGCAAGCAAGATTACAAGTATCGACCTCATTGGCAGGTGTAATGTCTCAAACACTATGTAAAAATAAAAAGGGGAAAAGATCACTTGCCTTTGAATTGTTGATAAATACTCCAGCAATAGGAAATTTGATTAGAGAAAAAAAAGTAAGTCAAATATACTCTCAAATCCAAACGAGTAGTAAAGAAGGTATGAATACACTAGAGCAATGTTTAACAGATCTAGTTAAAGATGGATTTATTACAAAAGAAGAGGCTTTTTCCAAATCTTCTAACCCTAAAGGAATACTCGTATAATGGCTGAATACGGAGAACAACTTTCTAACCAAATCACCAGTGCATTCAACTCAAGGCAAGGGGCATTAAATAATACTCCTGCAAATAAATTAAAAGTTCCTGAGAAGGATCTTCTTGTTTTTTTCAGACAATTATCGGTAATTCTTCAAAGTGGGGTTCCCTTAGCCCAAGGATTATTTTTATTATCTGAGAATATGACGAACAAAAAATTTGCAATTTGTGTACAAAATATTGGGAATCAATTAAATGCAGGAGAGGAACTTTCTGAAAGTTTGAGCAAATATCCTCGAATCTTTGCACCAATAACAGTCGGATTAATAGAAGCTGGAGAAGCTGGAGGAATGTTAGATACTGTTCTTTCTAGAATAGCAACACTTTTAGAAGAGCAAGCCAAAATTAAAAGTCAAATTCAAGGTGCGCTTATTTATCCAATTCTTGTTCTTGTCTTGGCAGTGTCAGTAAGCTTAGGGTTACTTATTTTTATTGTGCCTCAATTTAAAACTATGTTTGATGACTTAGGTGCTGATTTACCTCTTTTAACTACAATCATGTTAAATCTTTCCAATATTGTAACCTCCCCATTATTCTTTATATTTGCTCCTATTAGCTCATTTGGTGCTATTTATTTATTAAATAATTACTATAAAACAACTTCTGGAAGGTTAACAATTGACAACTTAATTCTCAAAACTCCACTATTTGGAGCTTTAATTTTAAGAACAGAAGTGGCTTCTTTTTGCGATACTTTATTTACTTTAGTTAATTCAGGTATTCCAATTGTTGAGGGTTTAGGAAGATGCATTGGTGCTAGTTCAAATCAAATTATAAAAAATACAATAAAAAAATCTATATCTCTTGTTGAAGAAGGTCAAGAATTAAGTTATTCTCTATCATTATCGAAAACCCTTCCAAAACTTGTTATTTCAATGATTAAAATTGGGGAGGAAACAGGGAAATTGAGCTTTATGCTTGAAAATTTATCTAATTTTTATAAAAGAGAAGTTGATGCTACAGTTTCGGCTCTAACCAAAGCGATGGAACCCGCAATAATTTTTGTTGTTGCAGGAATAGTTGGAACAATTGTAGTATCTCTTTATCTTCCAATGTTTAGCTTGATCAATGAAATTGGTAATTAATCATTAAAATTTAAAGTTTCATCTTTAATTGATTTTTTTAAAAAGCCCTTTGAATCCTTATTTTCTTTTTCTGGATTATCTTTTTTATCTATATTTTTCAACTTCTTTTCA
>QCQS01000017.1 GCA_003212115.1 Prochlorococcus sp. AG-455-E15
TGATATTTCTATGAGTAGTAGTTTTGGAAAAATTTTTCGTGTTAGTACTTTTGGAGAATCACATGGTGGCGCAGTAGGAGTTATCCTTGATGGATGTCCACCTAAGTTAAAAATAGATATAGAGCTGATACAAAATGAATTAGATAGGCGCAGACCTGGCCAAAGTGACATTACAACACCCAGAAATGAAGAAGATAAGATTGAAATATTAAGTGGGATAAAGGAGGGGTTAACACTTGGAACTCCAATAGCAATGTTGGTAAGAAATAAGGATCAAAGACCAGGAGATTATAATAATTTGGAGCAGGTATTTAGACCTTCCCATGCAGATGGTACATATCATCTGAAATATGGAATTCAGGCAAGTTCTGGCGGTGGAAGAGCCTCTGCTAGAGAAACAATTGGGAGAGTAGCTGCTGGTGCTGTAGCAAAACAATTATTAAAAACCTTCTCTAACACTGAAATACTATCTTGGGTAAAGCGTATACATGATATTGATTCTGATATAAATAAAGATAAGATTTCTCTTGAAAAGATAGATTCTAATATTGTTAGATGTCCTGATGAAAAGGTTTCAACAGAAATGATCGAGAGAATTAAGGAATTAAAGCGTCAAGGAGACTCTTGCGGCGGTGTTATTGAATGTCTAGTAAGAAATGTCCCCTCTGGTCTTGGCATGCCTGTTTTTGATAAATTAGAAGCTGATTTAGCAAAGGCTTTGATGTCTTTGCCTGCCACGAAAGGCTTTGAAATAGGTTCAGGATTCTCTGGAACTTATTTAAAAGGAAGCGAACATAATGATGCCTTCATCAAGTCTGATGATATTAGTAAGTTAAGAACAACATCAAACAATTCAGGAGGTATACAGGGCGGAATAAGTAATGGTGAAAATATCGAGATGAAGATAGCTTTTAAACCTACAGCAACCATCGGGAAAGAACAGAAAACAGTAAATGCTGAAGGAAAAGAAGTACTTATGAAAGCAAAAGGGAGACACGATCCATGCGTTCTACCAAGAGCAGTTCCCATGGTTGATGCGATGGTAGCTTTAGTACTTGCTGATCATTTGCTTCTAAATCATGCTCAATGTGACTTAATAAATAAGTAGTAGTTTTGTTGAATCAATTATATTTATCCTTAACTTAATTATTTTTGAGCCATTGATATATTTTTGGATCAAATTTTTTATTTTTGATAGCTTTATCTCCAATTACAACTGCTTTATACCCTAAAGATTTATAAGTTTTTAAATCATTGATTGATAGTCCTCCAGCAGCAATGAAATCAATATTTTTATAGTTGAGTATATTTATCGAACTATCTTTACTTTTTATTGGGTAAATTTTGATAATGCTGCAATTTAAATCTATCGCTTCCTTAAGATCTTTTAAATTATTAATTCCAGGAATTAATAAATAGTTTTTTGACTGCGCATAATTGAATAGATCTTTATCCCAAAATTTCATCATCGAAAAATTCAATCCAATTTTTAAAGAATCTTCTATTGATTGCTTATTAACTATGGAGGCAGAGCCTAAATTAACTCTTGGATATTTAATTTTGATATCGGATACAAAATCGAACCAATTTTCGTTGTTAGACCAACTTATTTCAATATTCTTTAATCCTAATTTTACTAGGTTTTCTAATTCTTCAAAAAATGAATTTCTTATAGAGGTATTTGAGTAAAGATTATCTTCAGGTTTTATAAGTAAAAAAAAAGACTCAATTTTCAGGTACTCCGAAAAAGAGTCTTCTTTATTATGCATTAAAAATTTAAAATTCCGCGTTAAATATAGTTTGCGACTTTTACTTCTGAGCGGTTGAGCAAGTCTTGGATATCTTCAGTATCTATAGTTTCTCTTTCAATTAGCATTTGAGCCATTTCGTCAAGAACAGTTCTATTGTCTGTTAAAACTTTTGTAGCTCTCTTGTAGGCAACATCAACAAGTTCTGAAACCTCTACATCGATTGTTGCAGCTGTGTCTTCAGAGAAGTCTCTTGTAGAACTCATATCTCTTCCGAGAAACATTCCACCTTGAGATTGACCTAGAGCGACTGGACCTATTTTGTCACTCATACCGAATTTTGTGATCATTTGTCTGGCTACATTGGCAACTTGTTGTAAATCATTTGAAGCTCCGGTTGTTACCTCTTCTTCGCCATAGACTATTTCTTCAGCAACTCTTCCACCAAGAGCTACAGCCATTTGATTCTGAAGGTAAGAACGAGAGTAAAGACCAGATTCCATTCTTTCTTCACTTGGAGTAAAGAAGGTTAGACCCCCAGCTTGACCTCTTGGAATGATTGAGACCTTTGCTACTGGATCATAATCAGGCATTAATGCTCCAACGAGTGCATGGCCAGCTTCGTGATAAGCAACTAATTCTTTTTTCTTATCACTGATTACTCTATCTTTCTTTTCTGGGCCAGCCATAACTCTTTCAATGGCATCACCGACTTCATCGTTACTTACTTTATCTAAATCTTTTCTAGCTGCTAATATTGCTGCTTCATTTAAAAGATTAGCTAAATCTGCACCAGTAAATCCTGGTGTTCTTCTGGCAACTTTATCTAAGTCAACGTCTTTTGAAAGAGTTTTATCTTTCGCATGAACATTTAATATCTGCAATCTTCCTGCATAATCTGGTCGATCTACGGTTACTTGTCTATCGAATCTTCCAGGACGCATTAAAGCCGAATCTAAGACATCTGGTCGGTTGGTCGCAGCAACTATTATTATTCCTGAATTACCTTCAAAACCATCCATTTCGGTTAAGAGTTGATTTAATGTTTGTTCTCTTTCATCATTTCCTCCGCCCATACCAGCTCCTCTTTGTCTTCCAACTGCATCTATTTCGTCAATAAATACAATACAAGGAGCATTCTTTTTAGCCTGTTCAAAAAGATCTCTAACTCTACTAGCTCCAACCCCAACAAACATCTCTACAAATTCTGAACCAGATATTGAGAAAAAAGGTACACCTGCTTCTCCAGCAACTGCTTTAGCTAACAAAGTTTTTCCAGTACCAGGAGGACCAACAAGAAGAACTCCTTTTGGAATTTTTGCTCCGACTGCAGTAAATCTATCTGGGCTCTTAAGAAAATCTACAACTTCTGTGAGTTCTAATTTTGCACCTTCTACACCAGCAACATCTGAAAAGGTTACTTGTGTAGATGGTTCCATTTGAAGTCTAGCTTTGCTCTTGCCAAAACTCATGGCAGGGTTACCACCTCCAGCATTACCACTTTGGGATCTTCTGAAAAGAAAAAATAGGCCTCCAATTAAAAGTACTGGGAAAATTAAGCTACTTATAGCTTGTTGCCATGGGTTGGTTAATTTTGTAGGAGTTACAGCGATATCTACATTATTCTCAGTCAGAATTTTTAATAAATCTTTGTCAGGAGCTAAATTGACCTCAGATCTGCTTCCATCATTTTCAACAACTTGAGCTGTGGCATTATCTGGAGATATTAAGACTCTACTGATTTCTTTATCTTGAACTGCCTCTATAAAATCACTATATCTCAATGTCTTTGTAGAACTTTCAGTACTAGGTTTATCAAAAACTGAAGTACCAATAAAAATTACAGTAATGACAGCTAGGACATAAAGTCCTACATTTCTCCAACGTTTGTTCACGATAAAAAGTCTTTAATAAATCTATAATACTAATAATAAAACAATATTAAGAGCTTCTTAGAACATCTACTACACTTTTGAATGCAAACCATTCAGGAATTGGTTCGCCATTCCTCAATTTCTTTCTAAATTCCGTACCACTTAGTTTCATAATTTCATAATTAAATTCTTTGGCTTCTTCAGCTGTTATATATCCTTTTTCCTTTGTATAAACTAAATTTTTTGAAGGAACAGTTTGCATCATCAATTCATCTGCACACTTATTCGCAAAATTCTGAGCATCATATGGACCATAAAAATCTTCACCAGTTGACGACGACTTACAACCAGCCATATCTCTACCAATAATAAAGTGGGTGCAGCCATAATTTCTTCTTATTATCATATGTTGAAGAGCTTCTCTTGGCCCTGCCATATGCATTGAATAAGGTAAAAAAGCCCATTTTATTCTTTCATCAGATATTTCCTCTTCTAATTCTTTGTAGGTCAAATATCTAACTTTTCCAGGAATATCATCTTGTTGAGTTGGTCCACAAGTTGGATGAACTAAAACAACTGAGTTAGAGGAGACATTATCTGAAAGTAAGGCATTAGTAAATAATTCATAATGTGCTCTATGAATTGGATTTCTGCATTGAAATGCAACTACATCATGATTTGATGGCAGTGTAGATCTAACTTCTTCAGGGGTTTTGCAGGGGAATTCTCTAATTGGTAGTTCGAAACCATAAACTCTTCCTCCTATATAAAATCTACCTCTCTCGTTAAAAATCATCTTAACAGCAGGATGATCTAAGGAATTAGTACCATAACAAAGTTCAGCTTCTAAGGATTTGTCAGGCTCCCATTTAGAGCTAACTTCTAAAACGGCTATTTTTTGTTTTTTATAGGTAAGTAATATTGTCTCTCCAGTTTTTACTTTTTCATTATTTGAATCAAATACAATAGGCAAGCCAAAAAGCAATCCGCTTGTATTTCTATTATTTTTAATGACCGAATTGTAGTTATTTTCATCCATAAAACCTTCCAATGGAGAAAAAGCTCCAACCATCAAAAGTTCTACATCGCATGCATTTCTCTCGCTACATTCAAACTCATAAGTAGCTTTAGAAATAAGATCATTTTTAAGGTTTTTATCTTTGATAATTAAATTTTTTAGTTCCCCTCCATAAGGCGGTATTAGTCCATTAGTATCTGTTTTAGTTTTTTGTTGTAATTCCATTTTTAAAATTGATAAAGAAAAATTTTGAAAAAAAAAGAGGGGTTTAACCCCCTTTTTCTCTTGAGTAGGATTTATGCCTTTCTTCCGTAAAGCTCCCCAATTATTTTCACATCAAGTGGATCCTTTGAACCCATGTCTGTATCTGAAGGTTGGATTGCTTCAAAAGTACCAGCAAATTCGTCTGTGTCAGAATCTACATTGTTGATTGACAGAGTAATAACGCCAGTACCGTTTACATCAACTTTAATATTTTCTTTTGCAAGTTCTTCGTCATCGCCTCCTAATGCCACTAAACCTTGAGCATATTCAACACCAGTATTTTTAGCTCTTGCCTTAGGATCTAGAAAATCACCAGTTCTGTAGTTAGGTGTAAATGTTGAACCACTAACCTCAGTGCCTGGCTCAATTGATGAAGGTAAATCAGCTGTAAGATCTTTTGCTGAGAATGCAAATGGCACCTCTAAACCACCAGGAGTTAATACAGTAATAAGTTGAAAATCAATACCACCTTTTTCAGTGAAAGTTCCTGAATCTATATCTCCATAAACTTCTGTCACTGTGGTGTTATTTCTAGGACTAATAATTTTTGTAGAAACAAATTCTGCAGCTTTTCGTTTTGTCCCTGGCACTTTTACATAAACTTCTGTTGGATGCATGCATATTCCTTTAAGGCTATCTCCATTCCCTAGAGATATTGATCCGACAAGAGATGAGTCTAATGTAGGGCAATCATTAGCTTTTCCTGTGTTAACAACATCTGTAAATTGTGCATTTCCTCTTTCAGAAAAAGCAAATGTTTTAACAGGTACGAAAGCAAAAGTTATACAAATTGAAATAACAAAAGCTAAGAAAGAACGAATTCTCATAATTAAAGTTGCAGTAAAGTTCTGTGACGATAGATTAAAGGTCATCTAATAAGTTCAGTACGGATATTACAAGGGAAAGGACCATAAAAGATAGGACTATTAAATCCTCGAAACAACCCGTAGCTTTTTAGATTTTAAAAAACTGGAATTATTTTAAGCTATCACATTATTTTTAATGATTAAGATTACAAAAAAATACAAATTAAAAAAATTTTTTTATTTTTTTAATGAAATAATTTGGGTTATTAATTTATTTGCTAAATCAATTTTTGATGTTTTTTTAATGTAGTGTTCCATATTATTAGTATCGAATAACCAACCTTCATTTTGTGCCAAAAAGCCAAATCCTTGTCCTTCAATATCAATTGGATTTGCGAATAGATAATCACAACCCTTTTGGATAATCTTTTCTTTAATTGTCATTCGTGCTTCTTCTATAGATCCTGTAAAAGCACAAAAGCCTACAAAAATTTGGTTATCTTTTTTTGATTTACTAATTGTTTTTAAAATATCTGGGACTAGCTCAAAGTTTTTATTCAAATGGGAATTAATTTGATTTTTTGGAATTTTAGCTGAAGTATCAGAGGTTATTTTGAAATCAGATACTGCTGCATTCATGAAAAAATAATCGCAATTTGATATTTCATTATTAAGTGCCCTAATTAAATCAACACTTGTTTCAATTTCATATCTTTTTATTCCATCAGTAAGATTCTTATCGATTTTCAGAGGACCATGAACATATTTTACTTGTGCTCCCCTGAACCTCGCTACTTGAGAGAGAAGTATGCCCATAGCGCCAGAACTTTTGTTAGTAATATGTCTTGCCGCGTCAATTTTCTCTAAGGTACACCCTCCAGTTATTAAAATCTCTTTATTAAGTAAATCTTTGCGGTATTCATTTTGTTTATGTGATGCTATAAATTCAAGAGCTAATTGAATTAGATCATTAGGAGGTATCTTACCGATGCCAAAAGCATCACATGCTAAGAGGCCTTCACTTGGTTGCAAAGATAAAACATTTTCGTAATTCTGTAAATTCTCATAATTTTTTTGGACAGCTTTATTTAGCCACATTTGTGTATTCATTGCTGGTGCAACAATAATGGGCTTTATATTTGCTATTAAGATGCTTGGGATCAATCCCTCTGCATTTCCAGTTACCCATTTTGCTAATGTTGTCGCTGTTAAAGGGGCGATGATTAAAATATCAGCCCAATTACTAAGTTCTATGTGAAGAGGTGTTGATTGACCATCAGACCATTGATCATTTTCTAAAATGCACGGGTTTCTACTTAAAATAGAAAGAGAAAGCGGCTTTATTAATTTTTCTGCATTTTTTGATAAGACGCATCTTATTTCATAATTTTCTTTCGCTAATTGGCTAATTAATAATGGAATTCTTACAGCTGCAATACTTCCAGTTATTAATAAAAGAACCTTTATTTTTGAGTCCTTACTTTTAGTTTTCATCGAAAGGTTCCTGATCGAGGAGATGGGTATAATTAGTCGTTAATTCAGGCCTATTGATTGCAAGAGCCCTCAGTAAGTGCCAGTCTTTTAAACCATCAAATGGAGTATTATAATTATCTTCCTCTAGCCTTTTAGCGAGCTCAAAGGTCATTTCTTCATCAAAAGAATTTACTAGTTCCTCACTTATTTTATTTTCGGAAATGAATTTCATATTGATTAAAGTCAATATACTTTAATAATAAAGCCTCAAGTAATTATTTAAAATTGATATAAGAATTAAGTACATATTTTCAAGGATATGATAATTTTTAATTTTCATAATCTTTTCAAATTGTTGTCAGGTCATTTATCTTCATTCTCAGTCATAAATATGCAAACTCTCCTTTTCAAAAATATTCTTTCTTAAAATAAGCTCAAAAATTTATATCATGTCGCAAAACAAAAGAGAGCAAGTCATTAGTCACATACGCTATTTAAGGCAAGAGCTCAGAGAAATGCATTTAGGAATAAAAGAAGATGACCTTTTCCCTGAGCCAGGCGAAATAAGAGGGTTAATGGCTCAGTTGGAAGCATTACTTGAATTAATAGAAGGAAATACTAAAATTCAATCAAACTCAGAAGTGGCTTAGTTTAATGGAAAATGGTTGTTAAACCTCAAAAGACAAAATTTCAGCTAAAAATTGTGGAAAATATTCAGACAATAAGTATTTGGGCTAACAATCCATGGCGAAGATATTCAATATCATTGCTTACACTTTTAATCGGATACTTTTTTGGAAGTTCTCTTGGTATGGTAAGTGCCGTTGTGGAACTCATGGATCCTGTAGCCGCTTTTTTATCAGTAGTTTTTATTGAGTTTTTAATAGTTTTGAGAAGAAATTTTAGATTTGAAAGGAAAAAGAAATTTTTAGTACTTTTATTAGATTCTTTAAGATTAGGATTATTTTATGGTTTCTTTACAGAAAGTCTTAAGTTGCTATAAATTTACTTGTTGTGTTTCTGTAATAGGTAAAGCAAAGCCATTCTTATAGGTATACCATTTGCAACTTGATTATTAATTAAGCAATTAGGATATTGATCTACCACTTTGCTGCTAATTTCAATATCTCTGTTAATGGGACCGGGATGAAGAATTGGAATTTCTTTTTTATTTAAGGATAATTTCTCTGGGGTTAAGCCATAATCCAAACTATATGAATCAATGCTACTTAGTAAATTTTCCATCATTCTCTCTTTTTGGAGTCTTAAAACAATAATTGCATCTGCAATTTTTATTGATTCTTCCAATGATCTAGAAATTGTTATAGAACCTCTTGATTTAACAGGATCTTCTGTTTGATTTGGCGCGGGGGTTTTTAAAAAATTGATAAATTCATCAGGTATTAATGTCTTAGGACCACATAAGATTATATCGGCGCCGAATGCACTCAAAGCCCAAAGATTTGACCTGGCAACCCTTGAATGATTAACGTCGCCAATTATTAAAATTTTTTTGGAATTTAAAACCTCTGGATTCAGTGTTTTTTGGGAAAAGAATTTTATCAATGTATAGATGTCAAGCAATCCTTGGCTGGGGTGACTATGTAATCCATCTCCTGCATTAAGAACCGAAGTCTTGGCATTTATTGCATCAAGTTTTTTTGCGATCTCAAAGGTTATGTAACTTGATGAATGTCTGATAACTAATGTGTCTGCCCCCATAGCAGAATAAGTTATCGCTGTATCAATTATTGTTTCGCCTTTTGTTAAAGAGCTGGAGGATGGCGCAAACGTTTGGACATCAGCAGAAAGTCTTTTTGCTGCAAGCTCAAAACTATTTTTTGTTCTTGTACTAGCTTCAAAAAATAAAGACGTTACCAAAGTCCCTTGTAAGGCCGGTATCTTTTTTGTTCCTGCATTCTTTAGTGCATCAAATCTATCAGCTAATTCAAATACTGACTCATAATCTTTAATTGAAAAATTAGCGAGTGTGTGGATATGTTTATGAGGCCAAATTTGCATTACGCTTAAAAAGATAAATGATTATTGAAATTTAGGTGTTCTGTCACCTTTTAATCTTTTACTTACACTCCTACTATTTTTGAGATACCAACGCCATTTTATATTTTTTGCCTTTGATATGCCAATTCTCGTAGTTTGAATAAGATCTTTTTCTTCTAGAGTGGAGTCTCGTGGAGAAATCCTTAAAGATTTGTTATTAAGAACTTCAAGTGAGTTAAATGAAATGTCTATACTGAATGTTTTTGTTACTAGGCCAGGTCCAGAAGCTAATCTTTCATTCTTATTAGAGATAAAAACTGATCTTATCAAAACACCACTCGCAAAATTTTCTTTATCAGTAACTATGTTTAAACAATGATGAATGCCATAAGATTTGTAAATATAAAATGTGCCAGGTTTGCCAAATAATGATTTGTTTGATTCAGTCATTTTGCGGTAGCCATGACAGGCCTCTTCTTCCTGTGAATAAGCTTCAGTTTCAACAATGATCCCTTTAACTTGATCTATCTCACTATTTTTTTTTATGAGGTAACAGCCTATTAAATCAGGAGCAACAAGTTTAGAGTGCCGATAAAAAAAATTTTTTGGAAAGAATTCTTCTTCTATTTTTCAATATCTATCTAATAACATATTTAGCTGAGAAAAATAATTAAGGCTATTAATTGATATTGATTTTCAAAAAGATGTGATTATTTTTTAAATTATTTGAAATTCAAAGGATATGTAAATAAGTTGTTCTTAATAAACTATTATTTAATAAGAAAGATATTAAATGTATGACAAAAATAACTAAAGAGGAAGTAAAAAAAGTTGCTCATTTAGCGAGATTAGAACTTAACGAGAATGAAATTAATAATCATGCAAAACAATTAGAAAAGATATTGGATTATATAAAACAACTTGAAAAAATTGATACAGATGATGTCCCCTGTACAACGAGAGCTATAGAGGTTGTAAATGTATTTAGAAAAGACGAAAAGAAAAATTCTGATTGCAATGAAGAACTTTTAGAATTGGGTCCATCGAGAGAAGATAAATATTTTAAAGTACCAAAAATTATTAATGAATGAGTAAGTTAGTTGCTTCCAATAAATGTTTTATTGACTAGCTTTAGTAAAAATTTTTTTATTTTAAAGCCTGGATATAAATTTATGATTTTTCTTATTTTCCCCCTCCTTTTGCTATGACTCCTTACACCTATTAATAAATCATAAATAAAGTTAAAAATATCTTCTTTACTTTCAAATATCCCAACCCTTTGAGGGGACCCTTTTTTATCCAATAAAGGCTTAGTTTTTTCATAAGCTATTTTGTATTCAAACCAAGGAATCGAAGGCCATAGGTGATGAATGAGGTGGTAATTTTGTCCCATTATTAATAAATTCATAAATTTGCTTGGATAAACTCGAGAATTTATCCATTTATTTCTTGATCGAAATGGTCTATGGGGTAAATAATCAAAAAATATTCCTAAAGTGACTCCCACCATTAATGCTGGGCCAAACCATAAATTATAAATTAAATTCATAAAATCAAATTTCAAACCTGCCAAGATAATTGTCAGGAATATGGATCTTTCAATTCCCCATTGTAGTAATTCATATCTTCGCCAGAGTTTTCTTTGAAAGAAAAACACCTCATGATAAAAAAATCTTGGAGCAATTAGCCAAATTGGACCAAAAGTACTGACAATATGATCTGGATCATTTTTGGGGTGATTTACGTGAATATGATGTTGTAAATGAACTCTCGTAAAAACTGGGAAGCTAAACCCTAATAGAATAGCTGAGCCATGGCCCATTGCTTGATTTATCCAAGGAACTGGATGAGCAGCTTTATGACAGGCATCATGAATAACAGTACCTTCAATATGTAATGCTAAAAAAGCAGTGGCTACAAGTAAAGGTAAAGGCCAAACACCTCTATACCATTGCCATATGCTAAGAAACGCAAGAAAATAACCGCCAAAAAATAAACCTAATGTTGGATTCCAAAAACTTGGCGGATCTACGTAATTTTTAATCTCTTTTTGCCAATTAAAAGTTTTTGAAGAATTAGTATTTTTTGTTGTATTTTTACTAGTTAAGTTTGAAATTGTTTCTTTTATTCTTTAAATAATATAACTAATATTCTAAGGTGAGTGCATGCTCAAACATAAAAAATTTCTTTTAGGAGATTTATAATTAAATTTAATGTGTCAAAATAATCACCTTAAGAAAAAAAATTTTTAAAAGATACCTCTTTCAATTATTATTTTATTTGAGCGGTCGTGGCGGAATTGGTAGACGCGCGAGTTTTAGGTACTCGTATCTTCGGGTGTGGGAGTTCAAGTCTCCCCGACCGCACTTAAGAAAATTTTGATAGATATTTTATTTAATTGATATCAACTCTTATAATTTAATTAAATAGTAAATTTAATGAATAGTTTGATATTTTATTTGGGAACTTTTTATATTTTCATTGGGACCATTTTTCTAACTGTACCGATAATTTATCTTGAGCTCGGTAAACCAAAAGACTTAATAAAAGCTTTTTTGAATTTTTTAATAGGTTTGATATTAATAATTAAAAATAAAACAATAGATGAATCATTTTTTGTAATTTTCCTTTTTTTAACAGTACTAATTGTTTTTTATCTAGTAGAGCTTTTTTTATCTAGATGGTACCAATTGACAGATAATGAAAAGAAAAAATTAATTACCTTTATGGAGTTTAAAAATAACTTTTCGAAGATATTAGAGTCTATAAATCTGGTATTTAATGATTTCACGAAACCTTCAAATTTTTTTAATTTTGGTAGCAATAATAAAAATACAACCTCAAAAAAGTGGGTAAGAAATGATAAAAATGATAATATAAATGTCTGAAATCAAAATAAATTGGTTATTTTAAACATCCCAAAAAAAAACTACAAGTCAATTAAGAAAGAATATAATAAGTTAGATTTATTTAAATAATTCTTTTGATCACCAATATTTCTTATATCGTCGAATGAAATCTCAAAATAACAAAGAACAAAAATCAGAATTTTCTTATAAAGAAACTTTAAATTTATTAAAAACTGATTTCTCAATGCGCGCTAACTCCGTTGTAAGAGAACCTGAGATTCAGAATTTTTGGGCTAAAAATGACATTGATTTCCAATTAGGTTCAAGCAATTCAGGCGAAATATTTACATTACATGATGGCCCTCCTTATGCAAATGGAGCTCTTCATATGGGTCATGCCCTTAATAAAGTTTTAAAAGACATAATAAATAAGTACAAAACCTTAAGAGGATTTAGGGTTCATTTCGTACCTGGTTGGGACTGTCATGGATTACCTATTGAATTAAAAGTTCTTCAGAATTTAAAATCTGCTGAAAGAAAGAATCTTGACACTCTAAATTTAAGAAAAAAAGCAACAGATTATGCCCATATCCAAATTAATAACCAGAAGGAGGGTTTCAAAAGATGGGGCATATGGGGAGATTGGAATAACCCTTACTTAACTCTTAAGAAAAGTTATGAATCTGCTCAGATTGGAGTATTTGGAAAAATGTTTTTAAATGGCTATATATATCGAGGTCTTAAACCTGTGCATTGGAGTCCAAGTTCAAGGACTGCACTTGCAGAAGCAGAATTAGAATACCCTGATGAACATTATTCAACAAGTATTTATGTTGCATTAAAAATAACTAAAATACCTGATGAAATTCTATTAAATTTCATCAAAGAAAACCTTAATGTCAAACAAGATTTTTTTCAAAATAATTCTTTCATAACTATTTGGACCACTACTCCTTGGACCATACCTGCAAATGAAGCAGTCGCAGTAAATCCAAAAATAAAGTACGTTTTTGCTATCGATGAAGAGAAGAAAATTTACCTTTTTGCCGAGGATTTATCTTCTGAAATAAGTAAGAAATTTGATAAAGATTTCAAGGTGCTTTTAGAGGTTAAAGGCTCCGAATTGGAAAATATTGAATATCAACATCCCTCTAAGAATAAAAATTGCAAAATCGTAATTGGGGGAGATTATATTACTACAGAATCAGGGACTGGAATAGTTCATACTGCTCCTGGTCATGGAATAGATGATTTTAATGTGGGTCAAAAATATGATTTACCAATAACATGTGTCGTTGATGAAAAAGGTAATTTAAATGAATTTTCTGGTCAATTCAAAGGATCAAATGTCCTGAAAGATGCTAATGATTTAATTATTGAATATTTAAAAGCAAATAATTTGCTTCTATTACAAGAAAATTATAAGCATAGATATCCGTATGATTGGAGAACCAAAAAACCAACTATTTTTAGGGCAACTGAACAATGGTTTGCATCTGTAAATGGCTTTAGATCATCTGCATTAAAGGCAATCGAAGATGTCGAATGGATGCCAGAGACTGGAAAGAAAAGAATTTATTCTATGGTTGTTGGTAGAGGAGATTGGTGTATTTCTAGACAAAGGTCATGGGGAGTCCCTATTCCAGTTTTTTATAAAAAAAATGGTAATGACATTCTCCTTAACAAAGAGATAATTAATCATATCCAAGAACTTTTTAGTGAACATGGAGCAGACATCTGGTGGGATTGGGATGTTAAGAATCTTTTGCCAGAAAATTATGCAAAAGAGTCTGATCTATGGAACAAAGGAACAGATACAATGGATGTTTGGTTCGATTCTGGATCTAGCTGGGCCGCAGTATGTGAACTAAGAAGTGAATTAAAGTATCCAGCAGATCTTTATTTAGAGGGCTCAGATCAACATCGAGGATGGTTTCAGTCTTCTTTGCTAACATCTGTCGCAGTCAATAATAAACCTCCATATAAGAAAGTTTTAACTCATGGTTTTGCACTTGATGAAAACGGAAGAAAAATGAGCAAATCTTTAGGCAATGTTGTTGATCCAAATATAATTATTAATGGAGGTAATAATAAAAAAACTGATCCTGCTTATGGTGCTGATGTTTTAAGGCTATGGGTAAGCTCTGTAGATTATTCAGTAGATGTTCCAATTGGTTCCAATATACTCAAGCAACTTTCAGATGTATACAGAAAAGTTCGTAATACTGCAAGATATCTTCTAGGTAATATTCATGATTATGATCCTAAAATTGATAGTTTTGAAATTGATCAATTGCCTCTCTTAGATCAATGGATGTTAGGTAGATTAGTTGATGTTACAGATCAAATATCAAATGCTTATGAAAATTATGAATTTTCAAAATTTTTCCAAATTTTGCAAAGTTTTTGCGTTGTAGATCTATCAAATTTTTATTTGGATATTGCTAAGGATAGGTTATATGTAAGTTCTAAATCACAATTTAGGAGAAGATCTTGTCAGTTCGTAATGTCAAAAATTGTTGAAAATTTGGCCGTACTTATTTCTCCAGTGCTTTGTCATATGGCTGAAGATATTTGGCAAAATATTCCATATTCAACTGAAGAAAAATCAGTCTTTCAACGAGGTTGGCCAATATTTTCGCGGTCTTGGAAAAATCAAATACTAAATGAACACATTGCAAATTTAAGAAATTTGAGAGTTGAAATTAATAAGGCTATAGAAGGATGTAGGAACAAACAAATAATTGGAGCAGCTTTGGAAACTGAAGTTAATTATTTACCTGAAGATAAAGCTTTACAAGACTCACTAACTTGGCTCAAAGAATTTGGCAATCAAGATGTAGATTTATTTAGAGATTGGCTTATAGTATCAAATTTCCAAGTGGTTTCCAACTTGGCGGATAATTCTCTGATTATTGACAACAACGCACTTGGTAAAATTCAAATAAATAAGGCTCAAGGTCAAAAATGTGATAGATGTTGGCATTATCAAAAAGAAACTTTTAATGGAATCCAAAATACGAAATTATGCAAAAGATGTTCAAATATAATTAATTTTGAATTTATTTAAATCCAGTTTTTTTGATTCAAAAAGAAAAATGAGTTTTGATTTTCTCTTATAAAATTTTCTTCAGTTTCCGTTAAGGGTGCTTTATAAAGTTTAAAGTTTGTAATTGTATAAGAAAGTGTTATAACTTTTTTTTCTGAATCTATTTCAATTGGATGAGTTGTTGAGCTACTATAACCTCTGAAAATAATTATTTCTAATTTTTCTTTTTGATTTTCTTTTAGAATGGATCCTTCTAGTTTAAGTATCCTATCAGGTATGTCGGAACTTATTTTTTCAAGACTATTTATTAAATCAATTTTAGCCATTTTCTGAGAAGCAGGAGTTTCTTCCATTTTTTGGTAATTTGATTATTGACCATTGAATAAGGCCTAAAATATAGATTAATAATGAAAATAATCCTAAGAATTTTGATATCGGCTGGGTAAAGTTAGCTCCAAAGAAAAAATTAAATAAATTTTTTATAATAATATATAATTTTGAAGAAGGCTGAAGCCATACTGCACACGCATCAGAATTAACAAAAGAAAAGCAGTTTAAGTTTTGTAAACTTTGAATAAAGAAATTGAGAGATATAAAAGTTATAGTCCATCTCCATATTTTTGTCGTTGTAGTAAGGGAGTAAGAAAAATCATATTCTCTTAATTCATCATTAATATCGTTCCAGAACCAAACTGAAACTGTCATTAAAAATGTTGAAATATTTGTTATCACAAGAGCATAGTTATACTTTCCTATTAAAAGTAGAAGGCTTATAAAAAATAAAAGGGATACTTTCCAATAAATTGATAGAAGTTTAATAACTGCTTTATTTCTTTTTTTAATTGACCAGAAGGATAGAGTAACAGGCATACCAATAAGGAAAATTATTGAAAGTTGAAAGGATAGCCAAATAGAAAGTTGATTAAAAACGTTCAAAACTTTTTCTTTTTAAATACATAATAATTAAACATCAAACTGTTACTTTTGAACTTAGTATTGTCATAGTTATGAATATTATGCATCCTTATATTATTGCCTAGGAATATATTAATAATTTTATGAGACAGCACGTTAATCCCCTTAGTAGTAATTTTAATCAAATTGAGAGAATACCTTCTTTGTGCGAAATGTTTGATGATTCTAAATCGAATCTTCATTTGGATATAGGTTGTGCTGCTGGTGAGTTTTTATTTGATTTAGCTTTAGTTAATACTAGTTGGAATTATTTAGGAATTGAAATCCGTGAGAAATTAGTCAAAAATGCAAAATTAAAAGTCATTGAAAGAGAAATCAAAAATCTGTATTTTATATTTGGTAATGCTAATAATATTTTGAATGATGTCCAAAATAAATTTCTTATCAAAAATCTAAAAAGTATTTCTTTTAATTTCCCTGATCCTTGGTTTAAAAAGAGGCATTATAAAAGGCGTGTAATTCAGCCAGGATTTATTAATATGCTCTCAAATTCATTGCAAAAAGGGACCCTAATTTTTATAAAAACAGATGTAAAGGATTTGTTCGATTATATGGATTGCGCCATATCAAGTAATTTTCATTTTAAAACTATAGATAAAAAAGATTTTAACTGTTCTAAAAGTTTTAATCCAAATAAAGTTAAAACTAATAGGGAAAAGTATGTGATTATAAATCAACTTGAAATTTATGAAAAAATTTATATAAAAATTTAATTCATCATTGATTTGTTTATTCTATGAATTTCTAAAAAGAGTTTGTTTGTTATTTCGCTTGATAAAGAATTAACTTCCTCATGATTTTTGGCCTCAACTAGAACTCTGATTACAGGTTCTGTACCGCTAGGCCTTATAAAAACTCTACAATTATCCGAATATTTTGCTTGAAAATTTTTTATAGATTCATCAATTAAGATTTTGTTGTTTGGATTTAATTTATTAATATTAAAATCTAATTTAATATTAGTAAGTTTTTGTGGAAAAGGTTCGAAACTACTTTTAAGCCAATCATTTAAATTAATATTTTTATTTTTACAATATTTAGAAATTTGAAGTGCAGTCAATATCCCATCACCAGAAAAGTTATTAATTTTTGAAAGTATATGACCTGACTGCTCACCTCCTAAAACAGCGCTTTTTTTCTTAATTGCGTCATGAACATATTTATCTCCAACATCAGTTCTATATAAAATTCCTCCAATTTTCTTCCAGGACTTTTCAAAACCTAAGTTTGCCATTTGCGTTGATACGAGTAAATTATTGGTGAGAATTTTTTGTTCCATAAGTTCTCTACCCCAAAGAAAAAGAATATGATCTCCATCCAGCACATTACCCTCTGAATCGACTCCAATTACTCTATCGGCATCTCCATCAAAGCTGAATCCCATATCTGCAGGACTCTCTCTTAATGCTTTTTTTAATGGTTCGAGGTTAGTAGAACCGCAATTCAAATTAATTTTCAAACCATTTTTAGAGTTATTGATAACTTTTACATCAGCACCAAGAGACTGAAAAATTTTTTTTGCGCAAGTTGTCGCTGATCCATTGCATGTGTCTAATATTATTCTCAACCCGCTTAAACTTTCTCCACCCATTGTTTGGATTAGGCTTTTAATATATGTATCCATAAGATCTTTCTTTGCTTTTAGGGAACCCACTTTTGTTGGAATTGATATATTTTGTTTTGACTCTTCAATTATTTTTTGAATTTTACTCTCAAAATTTTTAGTAATTTTTTGACCATTATGATCAAAAATTTTTATTCCATTATATTCTGGCGGATTATGACTTGCAGATATCATGACACCACTACTCAGGTTCTCTTGTTTGATTAAAAAAGGTATAGCTGGGGTTGGACAGATTCCAAGATTTATAAATTTTTTGCCACTTTCATTTATACCTTGTGTTATGGCTTGAAGCAGAATATCTCCACTAA
>QCQS01000018.1 GCA_003212115.1 Prochlorococcus sp. AG-455-E15
ATCTACAGTTCGACCTTTGGAGTCAGTTAATCTTCCGTCTTCAAGTAGTTGCAATAATAAATTGAAAACGTCTGGATGCGCCTTTTCAACTTCATCAAATAAAACAACGGTATAAGGACGTCTTCTAACAGCTTCAGTAAGCTGACCACCTTCATTAAAACCAACATAACCAGGAGGCGAGCCTATAAGTTTACTAACTGTATGTCTTTCCATAAATTCTGACATATCTAATCTAATCATTGCTTCTTCACTACCGAAGAAATATGAGGCCAATGATTTAGTCAATTCAGTTTTACCAACACCGGTAGGTCCAGAAAAGATAAAACTTGCTATGGGTCTATTAGGATTTTTTAATCCAACTCTTGCTCTCCTTATGGCTCTTGAGACAGCCTTTACAGCTTCATCTTGTCCGATTAGCCTTTGGTGTAGTGTTTCCTCCATATTAAGAAGCTTGACTGACTCAGTTTCTGTTAATTTTTGAACAGGAACACCTGTCCATGAAGCCACAATATGAGCCACATCCTCTTCACTAACAAGGGGACTTTGTAAAAGTTTTGAATCACTTTTTACAGAATTTTCAGTATCAGATTGATCTCCAACTGTAGATTCTTTTTTATTGTTCAAAACCTCTTTAATTTTTGCAGACAATTCCATCTCTTTTTCGCGTAATTGGCCAGCTTGATCGAAATTTTGGTCTCTTACGGATTCTTCCTTTTCTTTTTGGATTTGTCTTAGTTCTCTATCTATTTGTTTTGCTTCAGGTGGAAGTTTAGAGTTCATTAAACGTACTCTACTTCCTGCCTCGTCGATGAGGTCGATAGCCTTATCAGGTAAAAATCTGTCAGATATGTAACGATCACCTAAATGAGCAGCAGCCTCAAGAGCGTCATCAGTAATTTTTAGGCGATGATGTTGTTCGTAACGCTCTCTAAGACCTTTTAAAATTTCGATTGTATCTTCTATAGATGGCTCACCTACCATTACAGGTTGGAATCTTCTTTCTAGAGCAGCATCTCTTTCAATATGTTTTCTATATTCATCAAGAGTTGTTGCTCCAATACATTGAAGTTCCCCTCTAGCTAATGCTGGCTTAAGTATATTTGCTGCATCTATAGCTCCTTCAGCAGCTCCAGCACCAATTAAAGTATGCACTTCATCTATAACGAGAATAACGTTACCTGCTGATTTAATTTCTTCCAT
This sequence comes from Prochlorococcus sp. AG-455-E15, assembly GCA_003212115.1. GTDB lineage: Bacteria > Cyanobacteriota > Cyanobacteriia > PCC-6307 > Cyanobiaceae > Prochlorococcus_A. The sequence continues at coordinate 1,201 of QCQS01000018.1, forward strand.
TATTTTTTTTAACCTTTCTTCAAATTCACCTCTATATTTTGTTCCTGCTACCAAAAGGCCAATATCAAGAGTCAAAACTCTTTTATCTTCAAGTATATCTGGAATATCCCCAGTTTGTATTCTTTGAGCTAGACCTTCTGCGATAGCTGTCTTACCTACACCTGGCTCCCCAATAAGAACAGGATTATTTTTTGTCCTTCTACCTAGTATTTGAACTACACGATCTATTTCTGAATGACGTCCAACGACTGGATCTAATTTTGATTCACTTGCTAATTTTGTTAAATTTGTTCCGAATTCATCAAGAGTGGCAGTTTTCAAGTTGCCCTTAGTTGTACTAGCCCCTGTGCCAACTTCGGCGGTTTCACCAAGCATCCTTATAACTTGAGTTCTAACTTTCGTAAGGTCAATATTAAGATTTTCAAGAACTCTTGCAGCCACACCTTCACCTTCTCTTATTAATCCTAGTAATAGATGCTCAGTCCCTATGTAATTATGACCTAGTTGACGAGCCTCTTCTAAAGATAGTTCTAAAACTCTTTTAGCCCTGGGAGTAAAAGGTATTTCTACAGCTACAAACCCTGAACCCCTACCTATTATCTTTTCCACCTCTATCCTTGAATCTTTTAAATTAACTCCAAGTGATTTAAGTACTTTCGCTGCGACACCAGTTCCTTCTCCAATTAGCCCCAAAAGAATTTGTTCAGTTCCAACAAAATTATGACCAAGTCTTCTAGCTTCCTCTTGAGCAAGCATAATGACTTTTATGGCCTTTTCTGTAAATCTCTCAAACATTAGAAGATTAAATTCCTATTAATAACCTACCAGTAATATGTCAATTTTGTGTTCAGAATGAGCTTTTGTGAATACCCAAAAGTATAATTTATCAAATTAAACTCTACTTTTTTAGTGATATAGCAATAAATTATAGTAATTTCAAGGATTCTGGTTATCCGAACATTTAAATTTTTACATTATTTTGTTGTTAATTTTTTTTCTTTTAAAAGAGCATGAGAACCATCTTGATAATAATTTTTTCTTATTCCCACAGTAGAAAAATCAAAGCGACTATAAAATTTTTCAGCAGTAACATTGCTCTGAGAAACCTCTAATAGTAATTTCTTTAAATTTAATTTTTCACATTTTTTTATTAAAAAGCTCATAAGATAAGATCCAAATCCCTTTTTTCTAAATTTCTTATTTACAACAAAATAATCTATTTGAGCTTCATCAAGAACAACTTGAAAAACACATATACCAACAACTAAATTTTTAATTAATAACCCAAAGATTTTTGTGCCATCTTTTTTGAATTCGTTAGCCCATTGTTCTTTACTCCATAGAGAAATCGTATTTGAATCTAATTCATAACATAAATCAATATCTTTCTTATTCATTTGTTTAATAGATATCATTTATTATGTATTTATATCTAGAAAGTTCAGACCTAAAGTCATTATAAAATATGACAGTTTTGGCAAAACTTTATTTAAGGTTCTCCCATGGAAGAAAAACAATCTTTTTTAAAACAAAAAATTGACTTGGAAAGTCCTAACAGAAATATTATGCCCATTACAACATCTATTCAAAGAGATGGGAAATTGTCAGTTGGTGGATGTTCTATTGAAGAACTAGTTAAAAAATATGATTCTCCTCTTTATATCTTGGATGAAATTACTTTAAGAAATTCTTGTAAAGCGTACAAAAAAGCATTAGAAAAATATTACCCAGGCAAATCCTTGCCCATATATGCTTCTAAGGCAAATAGTTCCATTTTCATGAGTAGTCTTGTTTCCTCGGAAGGTTTAGGACTTGATGCTGTTTCAGAAGGAGAACTATTAACTGCTATTAAAGGTGGGGTTCCAAATGAAAAAATTGTTTTTCATGGTAACAACAAATCAGACAAAGAATTAGAATTTGCAGTTAAAAACAACATTAAGGTTATCGTAGATAATGATTACGACTTAGAAAGATTAGATGAGATCTCAAATTCATTTGATCATGATTTAGAAATAATGATTCGCTTCACTCCTGGGATAGAATGTCATACACATGAATATATTAGAACTGGATCATTTGATAGCAAATTTGGTTTCGGAATAGAATATTTAAATACTCTATTTAACAGAATCAGCAATACAAAGCACCTAAAATTAAAAGGTTTACATGCTCATATTGGTTCACAGATTTTTGAACTAGAACCTCATAAGGATCTGGGAGAAATAATGGTAAAGGTTATCTTGGATGCTAAAAAATTTGGTCATAATATTGAGGAACTAAATGTTGGCGGGGGTTTAGGTATCAGGTATACAGAAAGTGATGATCCCCCTTCTATTGATGAATGGGTAAAAACAATTTCTTCTTCCGTTGTTGAAGCTTGTAAAAAAAACAACTTAGATTTTCCCACATTAATGTGCGAACCTGGTAGATCTATTGTATCTACAGCAGGGATAACCATTTACAAAATTGGGGCTTTCAAAGAAATTCCTGGTATCAGAACATATTTATCTGTTGATGGTGGTATGAGTGACAATCCAAGACCAATTACATATCAATCAAATTATTCTGCATGTTTAGTAAGTAATCCATTTAATATTAATTCCAAAAATAAATATACTATCGCTGGTAAGCACTGCGAATCGGGAGATGTATTGTTTAAAGAAATTGAACTAGCAGAATGTAAAACGGGTGATCTTATGTGTGTTTTTGGGACTGGAGCATATAATAATTCAATGAGTTCTAACTACAACAGAATTCCAAGACCTGCTGCTCTCTTAGTTAAAGATGGAGAGGCAGAAATTATTCAAAGAAGAGAAAGCCCAATGGATCTTTTAAAATATGACGTATTACCTGATCGCTTTATCAAACAAAATTAGGTACATTTAAATTAATTTTGTTTTTAGTGTGAATTTCTGGGGGATTATAAATTTAAAGCTTTTACTAGATGTCTTATTTGCTGTTGGGTTCGGACTATTATTATTTTCTAGAGTAAAAGAACAACGGACATTATGGCTTCTAAGAGGATATTTGTTTTTAGTATCATCCGCATGGTTTATTCAAAGATATGCATACTTACCATTAACATCAAAATTAATTGATGCTGTAGTCCTCGCTTGCTCTCTCTCATTAGCGATCCTTTGGCAAGGAGAGCTAAGAAGATTAATGGAATTGCTAGGCACTGGGAGGCTTGCTGTGTTACTGGGGAATCCACCAAAAGAATTTAGAGCAACTTCAACTACCATTACTCAGTTAGTTGATACTGCTGGTAAACTTTCTCAAAATAGAAGAGGTGCTTTAATCGTTGTAGATTTGGGGAGTGATTTAAGACCTGAAGATTTTTTATATTCAGGTACCAATATTGAGGCACAATTATCAACTGACCTTTTAATAAATCTTTTTGCTACGGATACGCCTTTACATGATGGAGCAGTTCTTGTGAAAGGAAATAAAATAATCTCTGCTGGCGTAATACTTCCTCTCTCAAGACAAGGAATAAGTAGATATGGCACAAGACATTTAGCAGCATTAGGTATTACAGAAAGATTTGACAGATGTATTTGTATTGTTGTTTCTGAAGAAACAGGTACGTTATCATTAGCAAACCAAGGCAAACTTGAGAGGCCAATTACCAGCAGCAGGTTAGAAGAACTTCTTGCAAAATTGATTGGGAATCAAAACTCTATGGGAGCAAATAAAGCATCTTTAAGTAAAAATGTTTCATCCCAAAAGACAGGCTCGAGTGATAATATCATCAGTGATATTAATAAAAAAGAGTCAGAAAAATCAGAATTTTTTACTAACAAAAAGGATTAACTAATGAGTTTAGAAAAAGTAATAGACGATAAAATTACTGACTTATTAATGAAAATAGATAAGAAAAAATTGCCCAAGCATATAGCAATAATTATGGACGGCAATGGGAGATGGGCGACTAGAAAAGGTTTACCACGATCTTTTGGACATAAACAGGGCGTAAGTGTATTAAAAAAAATTCTCAAAGTTGCGAAAAATTTAGGTTGTAAAGTAATTACGGTTTATGCTTTTTCAACTGAGAATTGGACAAGACCAACAAAAGAAGTTAATTTTCTTATAAATCTTTTTAGCGAAGTTTTAAAAAACGAAATTAAAGAAATACATGAAGAATCAACAAAAATAAAATTTATTGGGGATTTAACTCCTTTCCCAAAAAATTTAAAAGAAATAATATCTAGTTCAGAATCACTTACTAAAAACAACAATAAATTTTTATTCAATGTTTGTGTTAACTATGGAGGTAGACAAGAAATAGTAAAAGTTGCAAAAGAACTAGCATTAAAATCTTCTTCTGGAGAAATAAAACCAAATGAAATTAATGAAGAATTATTTAATTCAGAGTTATTAACTAGAGGGATTAAGGATCCAGAATTACTAATAAGAACTAGTGGTGAAAAAAGGATAAGTAATTTTTTATTATGGCAATTAGCATATTCAGAAATTTATATATCTGACGTACTTTGGCCAGAGTTCAATGAGCATGAATTTCTTAAAGCAATAATTGATTACCAATCAAGAAATAGACGTTTCGGCGGTATAGAATCATTACAAAATGAATCTTTTGAAGATTCTCAATATATTTCCTAATAAAAATGGCTAATTCGAATAATCAGTTATTAAAAGAAATTAGGTTCGATTGGAATAAAGCGGAGATTTTGAAAATACTTAATATGCCTCTTATTGACTTAATGTGGGAATCACAAACCGTTCACAGGAAATTCAACAAATACGATATTCAATTAGCATCATTGTTCAGCGTAAAAACTGGTGGATGCGAGGAAAATTGTTCGTACTGTAGCCAATCAATTTATAGTGCTAGCGAAATCAAAAGTCATCCACAGTTTCAAGTTGAAGAGGTTTTAGCAAGAGCTCAAGTAGCAAAAAACGAGGGTGCAGATAGGTTTTGTATGGGTTGGGCGTGGAGAGAAATTAGAGATGGGAAATCTTTTAATGCAATGTTGGAGATGGTTAGAGGTGTAAGAGATTTAGGGATGGAAGCATGCGTTACTGCTGGGATGCTTACAGAAGAACAAGCTTCCAGACTGGCTGATGCAGGCTTGACCGCGTATAACCACAATCTTGATACTAGTCCTGAGCATTATAAAAATATTATTACGACTAGAACTTATCAAGACAGACTAGACACTATCAAAAGAGTAAGGAATGCAGGAATAAATGTTTGTTGTGGAGGAATAATAGGCTTGGGTGAAAATAATGCCGATAGAGCATCTCTTTTGGAAGTGCTTTCAAACATGAATCCCCACCCTGAAAGTGTCCCTATAAATTCATTAGTAGCTATTGAAGGCACTGGTTTAGAAGATAATCAAGATATTGATTCTATTGAAATGATAAGGATGATCGCAACAGCAAGAATTCTTATGCCTAAAAGTAAAATAAGATTAAGCGCGGGGCGAGAAAAGCTTTCAAAAGAAGCCCAAATATTATGTTTTCAATGTGGGGCAAATTCAATTTTTTATGGAGATGAGTTACTAACAACTTCAAATCCATCTTTTGAATCAGACAGAAAACTTCTTAAAGAAGTTGGAGTGTCATTTAACAAAGATTTTGAAACTTGTGAAAAAACATTATCTTCTTTATGAAAGGCAAAAAATATAAAATAGTTTCTCTTTACTCCTTCTTCCCATTTCAAGAAAACTTAATTCTTGATCTAAAAAATAAATTATTAGAAATCGAAAATGAAAATGATCTTTCAGGTTTGTTAATTTTTGCAAGTGAGGGTATTAATGGAACTATTTGTGCCGAAAAAAATGTAATTGATTTTGTTATTAATTTAATTAATAAATATGCAGGTAATAGAAATTTGAATATTAAAGTAAATTTTTCAAAAGAGAAAGTCTTCAAAAAATTAAAAATAAAAATCAAAAAAGAAATAGTTACCATGGGGGTCCCTGAAATAAACCCTTCAGAAAATAATGGGACCTATATTGACTCAGCTGATTGGAATAAGTTAATTAAAAATCAAAATACAATCGTTATTGATACTAGAAATCATTATGAGGTTTCTTTAGGTACATTTCAGAACTCTATAAACCCAAATACAAGAAACTTTAGCGAATTCCCCAAGTGGGTAGATGATCATTTAGAAACCCATTTAGAAAATAAACAAAATCCAAATATAGCAATGTTTTGTACCGGAGGAATAAGATGTGAAAAAGCTACTAGTTTACTTAAAAAGAAAGGTTATAAAAATATTTATCACCTACAAGGGGGTATCCTTCAATACCTTGACGATATACCAAAAGAAAAAACCTTATTTGAAGGTGAATGTTATGTTTTTGATAAAAGAGTTGCTTTAGATCAAGATTTAGAAAAAGGCTCTTACTCGATTTGTCATGCATGTGGAATGCCAATTTCAATTCAAGATCAAGAAAGAAAAGAATATAGAAAGGGTATCCAATGTCATTTCTGCATAGACCAATTCAGCAATGATGATAGGAAAAGGTTTGAAGAAAGGCAAAAACAAATCGATAGATCAAAAGTGGAAAATCATAAAATCTATAAGGACTAATTTTCAAAATCATGAAAGTTGAAGAATTAGAAAAATTAGCAAGTTCCATTGGATTATTAATTAAAATTCAAGTTAGAGAAACTATCGGATTATGTTTCTTCAGAATCGTGATTGCAGAACAGAAAGATAACATAATTAAGATTTGGGCCGAAATGAAAGGTTGGACTTATTTAAATAAACAAGGTATTCAGCTTGATACCTTAAGAATCCTTAGTAAAGCTCCTGCTTTTGTTTCGGAATTAATATGGGCAACAACTATGGCTTGGGCAATTGAAAAAAAATCAAGCAACAAAGTAAGACTTTTAGCTATTTTTGATAGTGAAGGATATAGTAAAAAACTTGTAAGATATTTCAAGTTAATAGGATTCAAAATTGTCAAAGAAGTTGGTTCTAGCCCAGTAGATCTTTTATTAAGATTGGTTTGGGGAGGTGCAGGTACACTTATGAACGGGGAATGTATTTCCATATTGAAAAAACTTAAAAAGAAACTCTCTTTAATTGAAGAAAGTTAACCCGCGTGATAACTACTTCTAACTAAAGGGCCAGAAGATACTTTTTTGAATCCTAATTCTTTAGAGAAGCGATATAAATATTCAAACTCTGATGGATCCCAATATTTCTTCACTGCCAAATGATTGAATGAGGGCCTTAAATATTGGCCAATTGTAATTTGATCACAATCTATTTTTTTAAGATCATAAATTGTATTTTTTATTTCATCCAATGTTTCCCCAAGTCCTAACATAATGCCTGATTTAGTTTGAATATGAGGAGCATAATCCTTTGACTTTTTTAGTAAACTAAGGGATTTTTTGTAATTTGCACCCCTCCTAACTTCTTTTTGCAGTCTTTCAACAGTTTCAAGATTATGATTAAAGCATATTGGATCTTTTTCTAAAATCATCTTCAATCTCTCAGTCTGAAGGTTATTTGTTTCATCAAGATTTTTGCCTCCACCCCATAAATCAGGAGTTAAAACTTCAATTTTAATTGTTGAATCAATTTTTCTAATCTCATCAATTGTAGATATAAATAAATTTGCACCATGATCAGGGAGATCGTCTCTAGCTACAGATGTCAAAACAACATATTTCAAATTTAGTACTTTCACTGCTTCAGCGACTTGAGTACATTCATCAATATTGATAGAACTAGGTCTACCTTTATTTACCTGACAAAAAGCACATGAACGAGAACATATCGATCCACCCAGTAAGAAGGTGGCTGTTCCTGAGGCATAACATTCTGCTCTATTTGGACATCTTGCTTCTTCACAAATAGTATGAATATTTGATTTTTTGATGAGTGTTTGTATTTTTTCGAATTCTGAAGCTTTACTAATAGGAAATTTAATCCAAGAGGGAAGTCTTAAGATTTTTTCTTTCTTGATTAGATTATTGTCTCCCATTGTCTAATTTAGTTTTGTTCTGCCTTCTAGGGCCCTTGCAAGTGTAACTTCATCCACATATTCAAGTTCACTGCCCATTGGGAGCCCATATGCAATCCTGGTAACTTTAGTAAAAGGGGCTAACAATTTTCCTATATAAAGACTTGTTGTATCTCCCTCAACACTTGGGGTCAATGCCAATATGATCTCATCTATTTCAGACTTACTAACTCTTTCTACCAAGCTTCTTATTTCTAAGAGTTCTGGCCCAACAGAATCCATTGGGGATATCAAACCACCAATAACATGGTAAACACCTTTAAATTCTCTGGCGCGCTCCAAAGCAAGCAAATCTTTAGTTTCTGCTACTACACAGATTAGTTTTTGATTTCTTTCAGTATTTCTACAAATTTCGCATTCATCTTCTGAAGTCAAATTGAAACATTTTTTGCAACGACCGACATTATTATGGGCTTCTAACAGAGCCTTTGAAAATTCTCTTATTGTACTTTCAGGTTGTTTCAAAATAAACAATGCTAATCGTTGCGCTGTTCTTGGACCAATCCCAGGGAATTTCTCAAAATGACCAATTAATTTTGAAAGTGGTTTGGTATAAGTAATCAAAATTAAACTATTTCTAGAGATAATTTAGACGCAAAATTCCTAATTGCCATAATTGTTTGCTTTTAATGTCTTATTATGTTTTTAGTTAGTAATTTCAAACAAAATGAAAAATATTAAATTTAACCCTTTCAAATATTTATTATTGGTTTTTTTGTGCTTAACACTGAGTGCTTGTAGTGGCGGACTAAATGCGGGATTAGAAGCTTATCAAAGTCCAGATGGTAGATATGCCTTTTTGTATCCAACAGGATGGACTAGAGTAAAAGTCGATGGAGGACCTGAAATTATTTATCATGATTTAATAAATAGTAATGAGACCTTAAGTTTAGTTATTTCTGATGTCAATAAAGAGGTTCAATTAGAGCAATTAGGTAGCCCAAGTGAAGTAGGTCAAACATTAATTGATAAAGTCATTGCTCCCGAAGGTTCAGGTAGAGATGTCAAACTTTTAAATGCCGATAAGAGGGAGGCATCCAATCATATTTTCTATGATTTAGAGTATGAATTAACTTTAAATGAACAAGCAAGACATGAATTAGCTACTGTCGTAATTGATAGAGGAACACTTTACACTTTCGCTGTGGGAACAAATGAAGAAAGGTGGAATAAAGTTGAAGGTATGTTTAGTAACGTAATTGAATCATTTAACTTCTTAATATAATTTAGAAATTCATACTAGATTCCTACTTGAACATTCCACAAATCAGCATATATTTTGTTCTGATCTAATAGTTTTTCATGTTTTCCGCTTTCAACAATTTTACCTTTATCAATAACTACAATATTATCCGCATTTTTTATAGTGCTTAATCTATGAGCTATTACTATAGTTGTTCTTTCTTTTGTGATTTTAGATAACGATTTTTGAATTAAAGCCTCTGTTTCATTATCAACTGAAGCTGTAGCTTCATCTAATATTAATATTGGAGCATCCTTTAAAACAGCTCTCGCCAAGGCAATTCTTTGACGTTGCCCACCTGAGAGCCTTTGGCCCCTTTCCCCCACTATAGTTTTATAGCCATCTGGTAATTGTTCAATAAATTTATGAGCTTCGGCAATCTTTGAAGCTTTAACAATATCTTTAAGACTTGGGTTGATTGAGCCATAAGCAATATTTTCTTGTACACTGCCATGAAATAAATAAGTTTCTTGACTTACTAAAGAGATACACTTTCTTAAATCCCTCAAATTTATTTCTTTAATAGAAACCCCATCCAAGGTTATTAACCCATTATTACTATCATAAATTCTAAGTAATAGTTTTATTATTGTACTTTTCCCAGAACCTGTTAAACCAACAATTCCTAATGTTGAGTTATTTTCAATTTTGAAATTTATGTTTTTTAAAGTTAAATCTCGTCCAGGATAATTAAAATTTACATTATTAAAAATAATTTCTCCTTTGATATCTTTAACTTCAATTTTTATTTTTCCATCTTTTATTTTTATAGGCGTATCTATGAGATCAATTACTCTATCTATTGAAGCCATAGATCTCTGAAAATCATCTAAAACATGTCCCAAAGTAGTTAAAGGCCATAATAGTCTTTGTGTAATAAACACTAAAAAACTATAAGTACCTACATCAAGTGTCTTATTCCAAGTTTGGAAACCTCCAATTAATAGAATCGCTATAAAAGCAAATAAAATTGCAAATCTTATAAGAGGGATAAAAGCAGAAGATAATTTTATTGCAGCCTTATTACTTCTTTGATAATCGAGACTTTCTTTATTTAATCTATTAAGTTCCCATTTTTCTTTAGTGAAACTTTTTATGGTTAAAATTCCACTTAAATTATTATTAAGCCTTGATGCCAACAGTCCAGCTTTATTTCTAACATCTCTGTATTTTGGAGCAAGCTTCCTTTGAAATTTAATTGATCCTAAAAATATAATTGGAATAGGAAAGAAAGCAAATAAAGCGATTTTTGGAGCGACAAAAAGCATAGTGCCCCCAATTATTAAGACAGTTATAAATAACTGAATAATCTGATTAGCGCCTTGGTCTAGAAATCTCTCGAGTTGATTTATATCATCATTCAAAATAGATAATAACCTTCCAGTATTATCATTTTCAAAAAAAATCCATATCTAATTCCTGGATATGCTCATAAGCTTTTATTCTTAATTTATGTTGCGATAGCTGAGCCAAATTTCTCCATAAAATCGAATATAAATATTCAAAGGAGGATTCACCAGACCAAACTATTCCTGAAGCAAATGCAAGAAAAATCAATTGTGCTGGAACTTCTTTTATTCCAAAACCAGCAATCCATGAATTCTGTTCCTTAACAACGATATCCACTGCAAGACCAATTATTACAGGAGGCGCCAAATCTAATATTTTATTAATTATTGAACTAAGAAAAGCAAAAAATAGTAACCTTCTTTCCTCAATCAGATTTAAATAAAGTCTAATTATTGGATTTTGATTGTTCTTAGACCTCATAAAAATAATAATTAAATTTTTCTATTATGATTTAAATTTTCTTTAGTTTCTAATTTACATTTTGTTTTTGCATCTTGATGACTTGCAGTTTGCATAAATTCTTCGTAGTAACAATCACAAGTTTCATTCGCAATTTCTTCACTATATACCATTTCTGCTTTCATCATCTCCTCTTTGACACTCTGAATACAAAATATTTTTATGATTGAATTTTGTTTCGTTTGAGCTAAATAATAACTATTAAATGAGTTGAATAGTATTATCAGATTCACAAAAATAAAGAAATTATATTTGCTAGCTTTCATTCTCTATCACTAATTTCTGACTTTAATTTTTTTTAATTTATTTTTAGTTTCTCTATGAAGATCTCTGGGTAAATCCACCAAACTGTAATCATTAAAAATCTGTATCTTACCTATTGATCTACCATTTATATTAGTTGAATTACAGATTGAGGATATAATATTTGCAACTCTAACCCCATCAAATTTACCAAAGTTAAATTTGTAGGTTTCAAAAGAATCATTTTGATAATTATTTCTTCTATTTGAATTTCTAATACGATTATTACTATTTCTATTTAATCTATTTCGATCTGTATTATTTTGTTTATGAATCCAAGAATCATCTTCATTAACAAAAAATGATTTATTACCTATTACTAAATTAATCGCCGCCATTGCAATATTTGAGTCGTCCATAGAGTATTTTTCTTTTAAATTATCTAGTACATCAATAATCAAAGCTTTATTTTCTTCATTTTCATCTTTAACTAAAGAACTCTCGCTAACATTCTCTATAAGTTTCTCCATCCTTTTTTCATTTATTATTTTATTACTTGGTATATTTATTTCTTCAATCTTAGTTCTTGTTGAGTTTTCTAAGTTTCTTAGAAAATGTTTTTCTCTTTGATTAACAAATAAAATTGCTTCTCCTGATCTGCCTGCCCTTCCAGTTCTTCCAATTCTATGAGTATATGTTTCTTTATCAAAGGGAAAATCGTAATTAACAACAAGTTTTATCCTCTCAACATCTAATCCTCTAGCTGCGACATCAGTCGCAACAAGGATATTAATAAATCCTTTTTTTAATCTATCTACAGTATTTTCTCTTTGATTTTGAGGTATATCTCCATTAAGTACTGCCACAGTATGACCTGAATTCTCTAAAGCTTCAGCTATTGAAGTAGTGAGTAGTTTTGTCCTCACAAAAATTATTACTCCCTCGTTATTAAGTTCTAATATTCTTTTTAAAGCATCTAACTTATGATGCCTTTGTACATATAGAAATTTTTGCGAAATTAATTGAGTTTCTTTTTTGACACTTTTGATTAATATTTCAGCGGGATCATTTAGATATTTTTTTGCTATATTTCTTATCTCACTTGGCATTGTTGCTGAAAACAATACCATCTGCTTATTTTCTGGAAGTTGATCTATTATCCATTCAATATCTTCAAGAAAACCCATATTTAACATTTCATCTGCCTCATCTAAAACAAGACAATTTATGTCTTTAATTTTAAAAGTTCCCTGCCTGATATGATCCATTATTCGGCCAGGGGTCCCAACTACTACGTCAACTTTTCTTTTCAATGCAGAAATTTGATTTCGATAGTCGGTACCTCCATAAATTGCAACAGTCTTAAAATTACTAGATTCAGAACTATAACTTTTAAAAGATTCTGCCACTTGAGTTGCTAATTCTCTTGTAGGAGTCATAACTAAAACCTTGGCATTTAATTCTTTGTTATCCGTAAGTTTTTCTATTATTGGTAATGCGAAAGCTGCAGTCTTTCCTGTTCCTGTTTGTGCTTGGCCTAGTAAATCTCTGCCTAACATTAGTTCTGGAATTGCAGCTTTTTGGATGGGAGTTGGATTCTTATATCCTTTATTTCTTAAAGAATTTAAGATCGATTGATTAAAGCCAAAATCTAGAAATCCATTATCATTATTATCTCCTTTGGAAACTTCTAATGAGTGAGATTCAATTTCTTTTTTGTTCTCTAAGTTCTTTAACTCAAGCAGAGAAGAATCTTGATTTTGAGATTTTTCCTGCTCACTATCAAGAGAGTTACTATCTTTTTTAAAAGCCATTTAAATGCCTAATAATCTTCTGATTAGGCATTCAACAAATATCTAAATTGACGTGCATTGTTGACTAGCCTTACAGACCCGAATTATTAATCTAACATCTTGAGGTTAAGATATTAGTAATCCTTCAGAAATAAGATCTAATTTAAATAATATATATCTAGAAATTTTTTTGCTCTTGTAACAGCAGTATAAAATAACCTTCTTTCAAAATTATCTCTGCAAAAGATATTTTCACTATCTTTTTTTTCTTTTACAGAATATTGATTTCTTCTATATATTTGTGACCACAAAATGCTTACTTTATCAGATTCACTTCCTTGAGATTTATGAATAGTAATTGCTATTGCTGGTACAACATTTTCTAAATTAGATGGATCAATTAATGCGACAATTTCTTCGTTATTACTATTAAATTTTCTAAAAAGAAATTTTCTATTATTATTTAAACCTATACTTACTCCAATATCACCATTTGACAATCCAAGTTCATTATTATTTTTTGTACACATGATCGGAACACCCTCATTAAGATTTTTAAGGTCATATGGTTTTTTTTGACCAAAAACAATTTCATTCAAATATTCAACACTCCATATTCCTGAATTTTTTTCGCATAAAATCAAGTGACTTTGTAAATCAAGAAATATCTTATCTACTAAATCTTTTTCATGTAGCAATAAATTATCAATACTCTCATCAAATATATATTTTTTTTTACTTAAATTTGAAGTAGAAATATTTAACTGTTTTAGATAACTTGTAATCGAAAATAATAGATCTTTTGGAATATCTTTTTCTCTACTCTTTGAAATAGTAATTTCTTTTGAATCATTATTTTTTTCTAATTCTTTTATCTTTTGATTAAGTAAAGAAAAATCATTATTAAATATTAAACTACTAATTAATGCTATATCTCCAATATTTCTATAAGTTTTTTCTAAATTTACTACACAAGATTTAATTGAACTATTAACGGAATATTCAAACAAATAATTCCATATAGAACAGTTATTTACTGGAGACAATTGATTTTTATCTCCAACTAAAATAATTTTACAGTCCTTTGCTAGTAAATTTAAAACTGATTCAATCAAATCGATATTAACCATTGACATTTCATCAATTATGAAAATATCAAGCTCTTTTAGTTTAAATTTCAACTTAAGAGATTTATTTTGAGAATTTAAAATCCATCTATGTAAAGTTTGAAATTCTATTTGGTCTAGAAATTTTCTAAAGGAAATATTTTTTTTATCATTAAGAGCTTCTTTTAAACGAGCTGTAGCTTTACCAGTTGGAGCGGATAAACCAATATTTAAAAAGTTATCAATTTTAAGGAGTTCTAGTATTAACTTTATTATTAAGGTAGTTTTACCCGTACCTGGTCCTCCTTGAAGGAAAACTAAGTTTGAATACTTAAATATATTTTTGATTTTATCAATTTTATTATCATCTTTATAAATTATTGAGTTCATTAAATTATCGGTGTCTATTTTTTTTAGGAATAAATTAATAACTCTTTCTATCTTTTTTGACCATTTTGATAAGGATAATTTTCTATTTACTAATAAGAATGGAGAATGAAGAGAACCAATCAAACCTATATTTTTTAAAACATCTATATGTTTATTGGGCCAGCCATCTTCTATTAATTCAAAGATTATTAAACTATTATCAACATCAATAATAGTTTCACCATTTTTTTCAAACTCTAATAAAATTCTTATTACATCTTTTACGAAATTTCCATATTTTTTTTCACTAAATTTGAAAATAACTAAGATTAAATTAAATATATGATCGTATTGGAACTTTTCAATATCCGTAGTAGTTTTAGTCATTCTAAAAAAGGTTATCTAAATAATTAATTCTTTTTAAAGGTGCTTTGCTAATAAAAATTCCTGGAGATATATCTTCAGAATTAGATTTTTCAAATAATTCAAAATCTGGCAATCCCTTGAAAAACAAATAAATATATCCTCCTAGATGTTTATGTGGTTGATAATTTTTAAGTCGCCACTTTAATAATCTATGCAATGCTAATAAATAAAGATGAGATTGCAATGGATAATGATGTTTAATCATTTCATTTCTCATGTTTTCATAGTTATAGTTTCTTGGTAAACAATCACTATTATCACTACTAGAAATCAAATTACTTTTCCAATCAATTACCCACCATTTACTATCTTCTAATTTATTTCCTATAGGGAAAACACAATCAATACATCCTGAATGAAAGCCTCTATTCATAATTTGAAGATCATTTATTTTATTTGCATATTCTTCACCAAATTCATATTCCTGATCTAAAAAAAAGCAATTTGATATATCATTAGAATTAATATTTCTACCTTCATAAGATAGGGTTAAATCATATTTAAGTTCCTTAATTAAGTATTCATTTGGAATATCAACTAGTTTCTTATTTTGTAATTCTCTTCCTAAAGATATATTTATGATTCTTAAAATCGCATCTTTTACTTTAAAAGCCAAAGAAGTATCGATTTGATGAAAGTTCAATTCCTCAATAATTAAATCAATTAATTCTTGATTATTATCGTTTCTAAATTCAAATCTTTCTATTATTTTGTGCAGGCAAGTCCCAGCAATAGTTCCTTTTGGAAATTCACTTAAGGGATTTGGATAAGAAAAATAATTAGGATAATTCTTTGAATTCTTAAAATTAGAATCTTTGATAATTGATATATTATCTTCATAATCCCTATTTTGATTAATGACTGTATCAATATTTTTATCTTTACTTATCCAAGAAGAATAACTTGAATAAGAAATAAATTGATAAGAATTGAATACATTAGATATTTTTTTATTATCGTTATCGATTTTCCAAAGATTATTATTAGATCGCTTGGTTTGAAACTTAGAAGAAATTTCTTTTATTTTCTCTTTTTCTATCCTGACTTCAAGAGTAGACTTATAAATATTGATATTTTCCAAATTATTAAGTAAATCATTATTTAAAATATTATTTGTATCCTCTAAATCATTAAAAACAATAAGTTTATATTTGCTCCTTGTAAGTGCTACATAAATTAACCTCTCACTCTCTTTAAATAAATCTTCTTCTTCTATTAATTTAAATTTTTCAACCTTCACGTAATTATTAGAAATATTGATGTATATATTTCTATCTATATTTGATTTCCAAAGAGGTCCTTTAATTTTATTTGACTTATTTGAAATAACTGAGAGATATGGACATAGGACTATTTCAAATTCGAGTCCCTTACTACTATGAATAGTAGAAAGATTTATTCCATTTTGAAGATTATAGTCTTTCGTCAAAAAATCTTCTCCAGTAGAAATTCTTAAAATATGATCTAACTGATTTTTATACCAGTTGAAGACTATATTGAGATCAAAATCATTATTTATTAATTCTATTTCAACAATTTCTGAAAGTTGAAATAAA
>QCQS01000019.1 GCA_003212115.1 Prochlorococcus sp. AG-455-E15
TGGGAGAATGGATTTGTTTCTGATTTAAAGCCCCTAAAAAATAAAGTTACAAAACCAAAAAATATTTTATTCCCAAGATTTGTTGAAACGCATTCGCATTTTGATAAATCATTTATATGGGCAGACTTTCCGAATCTGGAATCAAACTATGAAGGAGCATTATCAGTAAATATTGAAGAACATAAAACTAGAACTACAGATAAGGTTCTTGAAAGAGTTGAGAAATCATTAAAACTTTCTATACAAAATGGATACCGAGCTATTAGAAGTCATATTGATACATACAAAAGTCAACCTATTGATATTTGGATTGAACTTTTCAAATTACAAAAAAAATTTTCATCTGAGTTGACTTTGCAATTCGTTGCTCTAGCTCCATTGGAATTTTGGGACACTCCTAATGGAGAAGAGTTGGCAAAAATATTTTCCTCTAGAGGAGGCATTTTAGGAGGTGTTATTGTACCCCCTTTCAATAAAAAACATACAAGCAAATTTCTCGCAAAGATGCTTCTTCTAGCTAGTAAATATAAATTAGAAATTGATTTGCATATAGACGAATCAATTATTGAACCTGGAGCGGGAATAAAAGTTTTATTGGAGACAATCGATAATTTAAAAATTAATAGTATTCCAATTACTTGTAGTCATTTAAGTAGTCTTATTTCTCTAAGTCATAGAGAGATTTTATATTTAGGAGAAAAAATGGCTGAGAAAAATATTAAAGTTATTGCTTTACCTCTAACAAATTTTTGGCTGCTCAATCGAAGTAATAAAACCACCTCATTAAAAAGACCAGTTGCTCCAATAAAGCAATTACAAAAATCACACGTGGATGTATCTCTAGGTAGTGATAACGTTCAAGATCCCTGGTTCCCATTTGGTAATTTTGATCCTTTTTATATGTTGTCTTGCTCGATGCCTATGCTTCAACTAAATCCCTGGGAGAGAATGACTCTATCTTCTATTTTTTTAGCTCCAAGCAGATTATTAAACTTAAAGTGGGATGGTTTAATTAAAAAAGGTTGCCCTGCTGATTTTGTGATTTTAGATGCGCAAAGATGGGCAGATGTTTTTTCGAGTTCCTTAAAGAGAAAAGTGTTTATAAAAGGCGATTTATATAGCTAATCGGCTAATTTATATACAAACCAATAAGAACTTAATTAATGACATCAAATACTCTTAAATTTATAGACAAATTTAGGGAAGTTAACAACTTAGAAATTATTGAAAGCCAATCTGACATAAAAAGACTTTCAAAAGATTTTTATAACTACTCTCCAATCCTTACTGAAAAATTAGACGAATGTATTGCTGATTTAGTGGTAAGACCTAGTGATCATAAAGCAGTAAAGGAAGTAGCAGAAATTTGTTGGGAATTTTCTATCCCACTTACTTTAAGGGGTTCAGGTACAGGTAATTATGGACAAGCTGTCCCATTGTTTAAAGGAGTTGTAATGCAAATGAGTCACTTTAATAAGTTAGAAGAATTTGATCCGGATACAGGTTTTGTAAAAGTACAGTCTGGCTGTGTTATGGGAGATTTAAATAAACAATTAGAGAAATATGGTAGAGAATTGAGGTTGCTTCCTAGTACTTGGAAAACTGCAACAATTGGAGGTTTTATTGCAGGTGGATCAGGAGGTATTGGTTCAATTAGGTGGGGATTCTTAAGAGATCCAGGAAATCTTATTGGTTTAGAGGCAGTAACGATGAATGAAAAACCTGAATTATTAAAATTTGATGCTGAAGAATCTGAACCTCTAAATCATGCTTATGGGACTAATGGAATAATTACTTCTTTATTACTTTCTACTGATATTAAACGTAAGTGGTATTCAATAATTATCGACTGTATTGAATTTGAAAAAACAATAGAAATTTTAAAAACTCTTACCAGCGCAGCAATTGATCTGAAACTAGGAGCAATTCTTGAAGATGAAATTGTAGATCACATGCCAAAATGGTTTAACAGTATTCCTAGAAGTCACAAGATATTAATTCAATCTACTTTTGGTGGAACAAAAACGATCGAGTTGATTTGTAAAAAATTTAAAGTTGAATTTACCCTCCTTGGGGAAGAGGAAAAACTCGTTAATGGAATTTCTGAAGTCGTATGGAATCATACAACTCTTCATATGAGGTCTAGAGATAAAAATTGGACTTATTTACAGATGCTTTTGCCACTTAATAATGAACTAGAATTGATTAATTGTTTGAGAAAAAAATGGGGTAGAAAAGTTCTTTGGCATTTAGAGGCAGTTTCTCAACAAGGATCACCGCGATTAGCAGGGTTGCCTGTATTAAGGTGGAATGGGATAGATGAATTAAATAAAATAATGGAAGACTGTAAGAAACTTGGTGCGTTTATTTTTAATCCCCATGTTTTAACTGTCGAAGGCGGAGGCCTAGGAGTGGTTGATGCAGATCAAGTAAAAGCAAAATTAAAATTTGATCCTAAAGGGCTATTAAATCCTGGAAAATTGGAAGGTTGGGAAGTAAAAGAACAATTTAAAATTTAAAATTTCTGTTTATTTGTAAATTTAATAAATTCAGCAACTAAAAAAATAGAACCTGTTAGGACAGGATGATTAGGTGGCCATTTTTCTAGGGAAAATAAATAATCAATGGCAAGCTCAAATGTTTTAAATTCAATTGTTTTTTGAAAGTCAATTTCTTTACTTTGAGAGAGATCATTTAATTGCCAACTAGGTTGGTTTGGGACTGGCACAAGTAATAAGCGATCATTTTTCTTTAGAAGTGTTTTTAATATTGCGTAAATATCTTTTTGTCTTTGGACACCTAAAATCCAATAAATTCCTTTATCTTCATTCTCCCAATTGCTTCGCTCATTAGAGAGAGCTTTTGCCGCAGGATAATTATGCGCACAATCTACAAGAATTTCTTTGTTCAAATAATTTATTATTTCTAGCCTTCCGTTCCAAGTTGTCTTTTTAAGACCTTCTGATATGTGCTTTTCTTTTATATTGAATCCCAAATTATTCAGCGCTTCAATTGCACCAATAGCTACTGAAGCATTTTGCTTTTGAAAAATTCCTTTTAATCCAAGCTCATAGCTGTTTGAAATTGACTCTTTCCAGATAATTTCTGCTCCTACCTCTTTAACTTTTTTGGTTATTAAATTTTCAACTTGACTATTTTGATTGCATGAGATGACAATTGAGTTTTTTTCAATAACTGCTAATTTTTCTTCGGCAATTTTTTCAATCGTATCACCAAGAAATTCTTTATGGTCTAAGCCAATATTCCCAATAGCAATTATTGGCCTAGATTTATGGGCTGTTGTCGCGTCTAATCTTCCCCCTAAGCCAGCTTCAAGAATGATCAAGTCCACTTTTTTATTGTCAAAAAAATTTAGTGCGCAGCAAATGATTTTTTCAAAGGGCGTTAATTCAAATGCTGAAAAATTTTTTTCTATCAATCTATAGATTTTTTCAAAATCAGTTTTGTTAATATTTTTTTTATTAACTCTAATCCTCTCGCATACGTCCAAAAGATGGGGAGATGTCGTTACACCAAAATTCCCTTTAGCTTCAAAAAGTATACTTTCTAAATATGCCGCGATTGATCCTTTCCCATTGGTTCCAATAATTTGTATCGCAGGGATATTCTCGCAAGGATTACCAAGTTCTTGAAGTGCTTTTTTAATTCTTGATAAACCTAACTTGATATTATCCCTTTCATATTTAGGTGATAACAATTCAAAAACTTTTAAATCTGCATTTTTCAAAATTTAAATCTCTATAACTCTTCAAAAATTGAATTCAACTTCCCCAAAAGAATATTAATTTCTCTTCGAGATATAACTAATGGTGGGACAATCCTTACAACATTCCCTCCTGCAGGAACTACTAGTAATCCTTTATCAAAAGCTTTTAATGTAATTTTTTTTGCACTAGCATAATCATCATTGATCACAAGACCTTGTATTAAACCTAAACCTCTTTTCCCGCTAATGATATTATGAAATTTTTTTGACAATTGTTCAAATCCAGCACTTAATTGTTCTCCTCTTAGATAAACATTATTGATAAGATTTCTTCTATTTATTTCCTCTAATACCGTTAGGGCAGCTTTACAGGCGAAAGGATTCCCCCCAAAAGTGCTTGCATGATCTCCTGGAGAAAAAATGTTGGCTTTTTCTTTTACTAATAATGCTCCAATTGCATGACCTCCTCCTAATCCTTTTGCAAGGGTGAATCCATCAGGTTCAATTCCTAAATTCTCATAACCCCACATTTTCCCTGTCCGACCTACTCCACTTTGGACCTCATCTAAAATGAGAAGAGAATTATATTCATCACATATATCTCTCAGGCTTTTAAAAAATATTTTACTTCCAGGAATTACGCCACCTTCTCCTTGTATTGGTTCAACTAAAACTCCGGAAATTTTTTGATTATTATTTTCACACTCTTCAAATAATTTTTTTACCGAATCGAAATTGTTAAATTTAAAAAATTTGAAGCCTTGAATCATTGGTTCGAAACCTTTTTGATATTTGGGCTGTCCAGTAGCACTCAAGGCTGCCAGCGTCCTACCATGAAAGCTTGATTCTGCTGCGAGAATAATTGATTCTTTATTTTTATTTGTTGTATTACCATATTTTTTAATTAATTTAATTGCTGATTCATTTGCTTCCGCACCACTGTTGCAGAAGAAGACGCTTTCGGCACAACTCATATTCGTTAAAGTTCTGCTTAGTTGTTCTTGTTCTTCAATGTTGTAGAGATTGGAAATGTGCTGAATCTTTTTTAGTTGACTTGAAAGCCTCCTTCCTAAAACTCTATCGCTATGTCCAAGACTACAAGTTGCGATACCAGCAACTGCATCAAGATATTTTTTACCAGTGTTGTCCCATAGCCAACAACCTTTTCCTTTTTTGAAAGATATATCGAATCGACTATAGGTATTCATCAAAGTGGGAGCGGTCGGACTTGAACCGACATACCCGAAGGTGCCGCATTTTGAGTGCGGTGCGTCTACCAATTCCACCACGCTCCCAAGGTTTTTGAAAAAATGAACTTTTTTATTATAACAAAATTCAACTTATTGACTATTGCTTTGTTCAAGGAATAGTGATCAAGATAACGTTTGTTACTAGTTAATCTTTTCGTTAAAGACATTGAATTAAATTTATTGAATTTTCTGATAATAAATGAAATAAAAAACGATAGTATACATATATGATACAATTATGTAGCAAATTTCCAAGAAAGAACCTATTTTCGGGAAGAAAGCTTCATATTCAGTAATATTATGTTATTCTTAAAGAAAAAAATTAAATGACTAAAACTAAAGCTAAAAAATTATCTTTACAATTCGTCCCCTATCTTTTCATTGTTGTCACTATTTTGACTGCATTTGGGTCTACTACCGGAACATGGGCATGAATGATCTCAAAATTAGTGGTTTAAATAAAATTTGGTCTAGTCGCTTCTTAGTTTTGTTCCTCATATTCTTAGGCTGTATTTCACTGATCAATATTGCTTATGTTTAGATAATTTACTAATCCATATGCTCTTCGGAATTTAGGCCGCTCTATATCGAGGAATATCTGAGGGGTCTGAACTAGTTTTTAATTCCTTATTTGTCAAAGTTTTTTTGTTAAACTCCCTGGTTATTTTTATACCCAATATTTTTAGTTTTGATTCAAAATTTTCATAACCTCTATCCAAATGCTCTAAACCATAAATTCTACTAGTGCCTTCAGCTATAATTCCAGCAATTATTAGTGCCGCTGAAGACCTCAAATCAGATCCAACTAGATCCATCCCCTTAAATTTTTTAACACCTTTGATATAAGCTATATTTTTATTTAATTTTATATTCGCCCCCATTTTGTTAAGTAAATGAACATGGTTCATTCTGTTTTCGAAAATTGTTTCAGTTATCTTTGATTCACCATTTGCGATTGCCATTAAAGTTGTAAATGGTGCTTGCAAATCAGTTGGAAATCCTGGGAAAGGAGCTGTTTCAACATCTACACCTTTGATCTTTTTACCTTTGATTGTAATTGAATTACCTTTAATCGTAATTTTACTTCCACTTTCTTGAAGCTTATTCGTGACAGCTTCAAGATGATTAGGAATTACTGGAGAAATTGTTATCGAAGAGGAAGTTGCAGCAGCTGCTATTAAAAAAGTTCCAGCTTCTATTCGATCTGGAATCACTTTATGAGTACAACCACACAGCTTATTAACACCATCAATAATTATTTTTTCTTTGCCAGAGTCGTAAATCTTTGCCCCCATTTTATTTAGCATTTGGCATAAATCCTGAATCTCAGGTTCTCTTGCAGCATTCTCAATCGTAGTTCTTCCCTCCGCTAATGATGCGGCCATTATTAAAGTTTCCGTAGCTCCAACGCTTGGGCAATTTAATTTGATATGAGTACCATGCAGTTTATTAGTCTCGTTCTTTATTCTTGCTTTGACAATTCCTTCTTCAATAATAATTTCCGCTCCTAAGGCTTGAAGTCCATTTATGTGCTCATCTATGGGCCTTAAGCCAATATTGCAACCTCCAGGTAAGGGGACTTTAGCCTCTCCATATTTACTTAATAATGCACCTATACAAAAGAAACTAGCTCTTAATCCATTAACAAGTTCATATGGAAGATCTTTAATAGAAATATTTTTTGGATCTATCTCTAAGCGATTTTCTTTTTGTATTATTTTGATACCTAAACTCTTTAGGATATTCCCCATTTTTTCTATATCGGTAAGACGAGGAACATTCTCAAGAATTACCCTTTCATCAGTTAGCAATGATGAGGCTAATAAAACTAAGGCGGAATTCTTGGCGCCACTTATTTGAACTTTTCCATGTAAGTTACCTTGGCCAAAAATCTTTAAATTTTGAGATTTAAGATATGACTTCTTTTTGCTTACGCAAATCATTAAGGGTTAATTTATTAGATTCATCATGACAAAGGAAAACTTGTAAGTCCACCCTATGTAACGTCATGAATATTAATTAAAAGTGAAAATGTACTTTTTGATTTCTTGGAAAATAAAAATTTAATAAATAATTGATCAAAATATTTATGTAATTAAAATAAAGTTAATAACGCATTTTCCAAATTACTCATAGAAAATACTTTTTTAAAAATAACTAGTAAAAACAATAATCTAGTTAAAAGATTTAGATCATTTAAACGAGGATCATCTTCAAAAAATCAAGACTTTTTTTGTATAGAAGGTACACATCTCATTGAAGAATTGCTTAAGTCCGGGAGAAATCCCTCTAAGATTTTAGTCACCGAAAAATGGCTAAAAAAGAATCAAAATCTAAGCAAAAAATTTCATCAGTCATTAATAAATATTGTCTCAGAGGAAGTTTTGGCATCTGCGATTTCAACAATTAATCCTGACGGGATAGCAGCCTTAGTAGAGACTTCAGAAATACCTAATTATCAATTTAATAGAAAAGATGATTTTGTTCTTGTCCTCGATAGGGTTCAAGATCCAGGGAATATGGGTAATCTTTTTAGAACTGCTTTAGCTGCTGGTGTTGATGCAATTTTTTTAGCTGGAGGTGCGCACCCATTAGGCCAAAAGGTATTAAGGGCATCCTCTGGTGCAGTTTTTCATCTGCCATTTTTAAGATTTGATGGAAATGAAGAAGAAATATTAAATTCTTTACTCAAGTCTTTGTCTGAATTATCAAATCTTGGATTTAAGATTTTCTCTACAAGTAGCCATAATAAAAGTTCAAAACAACCGTCAAAACCATACTGGGAAGTTGATTGGTCTACATGTACCGCATTAATTTTGGGTAATGAAGGTCAAGGTATTCATGAAAAAATTCAAGAAGCTTTTAATGAAACAATTACAATTCCGCATAGTGAGCTTGTAGAATCATTGAATGTGGCTTGTGTTGCAGTTCCGTTATTACTAGAACGAAAAAGAGTCGCATACACCTCTAATAAATTAATAAAAAGTGACTGATTCAAGTTTTGATTTTGATTTAATCGTAATAGGAGCAGGATATGGAGGTTTTGATGCCGCTAAACATGCTGCTGGTAAGGGACTGAAAGTCGCAATAGTAGAATCTTCTGATATGGGAGGAACTTGTGTTAACAAGGGTTGTGTTCCATCTAAAGCTCTTTTGGCTGCAAGTGGAAAAGTTAGAGAAATTGCTGATTATGAACACTTAGCTAAATTTGGTATACATGCTTCACCAGTAAGGTTCGAGAGATCAAAAATTGCAGATCATGCAAATAATTTAGTTTTAAATGTTAGAGAAAACTTAACAAAAACTCTTAAAAGGAGTGGAGTTGAAATTATTTTGGGCACTGGAAGAATTGAAGGAAATCAAAAAGTAGGTGTAAGAGATAAAAACGGAATTGATAAAATTTTCACATGTAAGAATATTGTTATAGCAACAGGCTCTTCTCCTTTTGTGCCCCGTGGAATAACTTTGGATAATAGGACCGTATTCACTAGTGATGATGCGGTTAAACTTGAGTGGCTTCCGAGATGGATAGCAATTATTGGAAGCGGATATATAGGACTAGAATTTGCTGATGTTTATACCGCGCTTGGTTGTGAAGTTACCATGATCGAGGCTTTGGAGAATATTATGCCAACATTTGATCCAGACATCACTAAAATTGCTAAGAAGAACCTTATTCAAGCAAGAGATATAGACACAAAATCAAATGTTTTTGCGACAAAAATAATACCTGGATGCCCTGTACAAATAGAACTTACGGATGCAAAATCTAAGGAAGTTGTAGAAACTTTAGAAGTTGACGCTGTACTAGTTGCAACTGGTAGAAGTCCTAATAGTAATAACTTAAATCTTGAGTCAGTTGGTATCGAAACAGTAAAAGGTTTCATTCCTATAGATGATCAAATGAGAGTTAAGAATGGTGATGAAATAATCCCTAATATTTGGGCCGTTGGAGATGTAACGGGCAAACTAATGCTTGCCCATACAGCTGCAGCGCAGGGTACTGTTGCTGTTGATAATATTTGCGGTGGTAATGTCGAAATTAACTATAAAAGTATCCCTGCAGCAACCTTTACTCACCCTGAGATAAGTTCAGTTGGTCTTTCTGAAGCTGAAGCTAAGGAGATATCTGCAAAAGAAAATTTTAACTTGGGAGTTGTCAAAAGTTTCTTTAAGGCTAATTCAAAAGCATTGGCTGAATTGGAGAGTGACGGATTGCTAAAGTTGATTTTCAACAAAGATAATGGGAAAGTATTAGGTGCTCATATTTTTGGGTTACATGCAGCTGATTTAATTCAAGAAATTTCCAACGCTATTTCAAGGAACCAAGATGTAATTCAATTATCTAAAGAAGTTCATACTCATCCTACTCTTAGTGAAGTAGTTGAGGTCGCATATAAACAAGCAGCTTCTCAAATAAAATAATTTCTAAAATTAATGGAGATAAGACGTAGGCCACCAAATCCAACAGTAAGGGTAGAAAATTTAGAATATGCTGTACCTCACAGAGAAGCACAAGCAAAAAATATTCTTGAAGAAATTGTATGGCACAAAGATATTGAAATTAAGAATTTTAAAAAAATAGTCTCTTTAGAAGATCTCATTAAAAAGATTGAAAAACTTCCTACTCCCAAAGATTTTTATAAAAATATTTTGGAGTCAAAAATAAAACCAGGAGTTATTGCTGAAATAAAAAAAGCTAGTCCGAGTAAAGGAGTTATTAGAAAAGATTTTAACCCTGAAAACATAGCAATTTGTTATGAAGGATTAGGTGCATCATGTATCTCAGTACTTACCGATAAAAGGTTTTTTCAAGGTAGTTATGAAATACTTGAAACTGTAAGGAGATCAACTAATCTCCCTCTACTCTGCAAAGATTTTATTATTTCTGCTTATCAGATTTATAAAGCAAGGGTATCTGGTGCTGATGCAATATTATTAATCGCTGCGATTTTAAGTGATGACGATTTAATTTATTTAAAGAAAATAGCTGATAATTTAAAGATGAGTGTTCTTGTTGAAGTCCATAACGCTAATGAATTAGAAAGAATTTTAAAGTTAAAATCTTTTAACTTGATTGGAATAAATAATAGGGACTTAAAGACTTTTAAAACAGATTTAAAAACATCAATAGAATTGATGCATACATATGCAGATATATTTTTAAAACAAAATATTATTCCTATAAGTGAATCTGGAATTAATTGTGCCGAAGATTTAGAATCGCTTAGATCTATTGGAATCAAGGGAGTATTAATTGGTGAAACTTTTATGAGAGAAACTGATATTGAAAAATCGTTCAAAAAATTATTTACTTCAATTTAATGTTGACTTCAAATCGTGCTATAAAATTGAATAAAGAGAGTTGTACTGAATATATATGCAGGCTGTAATTTTAACAGGGGTAGTTGCTGGTTTTGTGCATGTAGTTAGTGGCGCTGATCATCTAATTGCAATGGCACCTGCAGCGATTAATAATCCCCAAAAAGCTCTTAAAAATAGTTTCTCATGGGGCTTGGGACATTCTTCAGGAGTCCTCTTGTTAGCTTTTCTAGCGATTTTTATAAAGGATATTACGCCATTAAACAAATTTTCTAGTATTGCCGAATTCCTGGTTGGAATTTCACTTCTAATTGTTGGAGTATTTGCCATAAAAAATTCTTTTCAATTAAGCATCCACTCGCATTCCCATAAGCATGAGAATGGAATTGCCCATCGTCACTTTCACTTTCATGTTAAGGAACAAAAAAATAATAATAAGCACTCACATGCTTTGACGGGTTTAGGCTTGCTACACGGTATAGCTGGAGGTTCACATTTTCTTGCAATTCTTCCTGCTTTAGCACTACCTTTAGCAAGCGCTTGCTTATATTTGATTTCATATTTGATTGGTTCACTCATAAGTATGAATCTTTTTGCTTTTTTAATATCTTTTACTACCTTTAAAGCGAGTCAAAAATTTATTAAAAGATTAATAGCTGTAGCAGGAGGGCTTTCTTTTTCTTTGGGATTATTTTGGATTCAAAGAAGTGCTTCTGTTTTTTTGAATTAAAAAATTTTTTAATTTAGGAATTATTAATTTAGAGGTGACAATCCCAATTATTTTTTCGTTATTGATTAAACCAAACTTATTACTATCTTCGCTAAATTCAATATTGTCGCCAATAACCTCAACGTTATTTTTATTTACTGAATTTATCCTTTTTATAAGGTTTGTATTTTTAATTGGATGATTAAAAATAACTATTTGTTGATTTTTAAGTATTGATTTATTCTTTTTATATTTTTTAAAAAATACAATGTCACCTTCTTTTAGGTAAGGAAACATAGATTCACCACTAATAATTGCGGTTTTTCTTAAACCTAAAAAAAATAAAATAAAATCAAAAAAACTTTTGAAAATAACTCTAATTAACTAGCTTTTACAAAAGCGTCTGATCTTCCTTTTGAAGCCCAGAAAATATTATGAATTTTTTCTACATAACTCATGAGTTCTTCAGCTTGGGCTAAGTCAATATTAACTTTGCATGCACTGCATAATTTAGCCGCCTTCCAAATGGTTTCATGTAAGTCTGGATAAGTTTCTAAGTGAACTGGTTTAAAGTAGTCTGTCCACAAAATTAGAATCTCTTTCTTTGTTTCTTTCGCTTGCTCTTCTTTAACTGCAACATATCTAGAAAATGTATTATTGTATGCAGCCCACTCTGCTGAATCAGTGTTAGAAGGAGCTTCTAATGCAATAAGTTTTTTTGTCATTGATAAAACTGCTTCAGCTGCAACTCTCGTAGATGCTGGGTCGTAAACACCACAAGGACCATCGCAGTGAGCATGGACTGTCATTGGGGATTTTTTATCTAGAAAAGAATTGATGAATTTACTTAACATTTCAAATATTTGGTGTTGTATATATATTACTTGGAGATTAACTAAATTGAAAAGTCTTAGATATTTTTCTTACTTAATTTAATTGACTTTTAATAATTCAACTTCAAATATTAAAGTCGCATTAGCAGGTATTACATTTCCAGCTCCTCTTGATCCGTATCCAAGTTCCGGAGGTATTATTAATTTTCTTTTGCCTCCAACTTTCATACCTGCTACACCTTCGTCCCAACCTTTTATTACTCGTCCAGCACCCAAGGGAAAGCTGAATGGAGCTCTGCCGATACTGGTATCAAATTGTGTCCCGTCTTCTAGTGTTCCTGTGTAATTTACAGTAACTGTCTGCCCAGCACTAGCCTCATCTCCCTCCCCGTTTATGATATCTGCAATAATTAGACCACTTTCTGTAGTCCTTGAATCGTTGTCTGATGGTGTTTCTTCTGTCATAGCGAAAAGTATAGGATTTGGATCTGATGGGTCTAGTTCAAATAAATTATTATTTGAGACATTTGATGATTTTGCAATAGGTGTTCTTTGAACTGACTGAGTTTCTGATTCAGCAGCATTAACGACTTGAGGTGAATTAAATTGACTGAAAAGAGTTAATGAAACACAAAAAACAAAAACTGCAAAACTAATAAAGACTTCTTTCACTTAAATTTTGAAATTTCTAAAACTTAGTCTACAGAATGAAGGTACAATAAATGAGTGATTATAAATTTAATTTCGTAATTTTAGATTGTTAATCCCAACTCAAATTAAAAGTCTAAGACAATATTTTTACCCTGCTTTAGGAGGGATTTTAGGAGGAATTTCTGTTTCAACTCATTTTTGGCTGATTTTTATGCCGATATCATTATTTATTTTATGGAAGGGAAGTGAAAGGAGAATTGCAAATTTTTGTTGGGGTTTTTTCTTTATCTTGATAAGTCATTCTTGGCTTTATGATCTTCATCCATTGACATGGCTTGGGTTTTCATGGCTTACAAGTTTAATTATTGCCATTTTGATATTATTATTTTGCGCTTTTTTGGGTGGGATATTAGTTTATTTATGGGGATTGTTAGTTGAAATTATTCTCTGGAAAGAGGATGTTTTCAAAATGAAAATATTATCTTTAATAGTAAAAGTATTTTTTTTATCTTTGACTTGGGGTATTGGTGAATTGATACTTTCTCAAACTCCTTTTTTTTGGATAGGTTTAGGAGAGAGTCTTATCCCAGGTGATATTTATCTTGCTGGTTTAGCAAGATGGATTGGTGCAAGTGGTTTATGCGTATTACAAATATTGATTGGATTTTGGATTTTTTATATTCAAGGTAGATGGGAAAGAAAACTTTACTTTAAAAAAATATTTCTTTTAGGACTTTTGGTGTTTATTTTCTTACATTTATTTGGAGGTTTAAAAACTCCAATAAAAAGAAATTATGAATATCCAATAGCTATTTGGCAAACAAATATACCAACAAGAGAAAAATTAAAAATAAATGATGAATTTATTGAAGAAAAGCTATCTATCGCTCAAAAATATGCTTTATCAAACAAAGCGAAACTTCTTGTTGCTCCTGAAGGTACTCTATCTAATAATTTTTATTTTTCTAAAGGCATTAGGGTTAATACCTTGTCAGGAGGTTTTAGAAATTCAAATAATGAGTTAAGAAGTTCTTTACTCGGATTTCAAATTGGAGATAAATCTTTTACCTCATTTATTGATAAAAATAGACTTGTTCCAATAGGTGAAAAAATACCTAGATTTCTAGATAGTTTTTCAAGAGGATTATCTGCAGTAGGAGGAATTCAACCAGGCTATGATTCACGATTTTTTGATCCAAAATTTACGCCCCCACTAGCAGTAGCTATATGTTATGAAATTAGTGATGGACTAGAAATAAGAAAGGCTATTAATAGCGGTGCAAAACTAATAATAACTGCAGCAAATTTAGATCCATATCCAGCTAAGCTTTATAATCAATTCCTATCTTTGGCTAGATTGAGAAGTATTGAAAATAAGAAAAATAATTTACTGGTATCAAATACCGGCCCTTCGGGCTTAGTTCAAGATGATGGAAAAATAATTAAACTTTTAGATTATGATGTTGAGCAAAATGAAATAGTGTTCCCTAATTTTTCATCCGAAAAGACTTTCTATACAAAATTTGGAGATAAACCTATTTTGTTTTTGTTTATATTATTTATGGGATTAAATTTCTTTTGGAAAATTAACTAATTAATCCACCACCTAATAAAATTTCTCCTTTATAAAAAACTGCAGCTTGTCCGGGAGTTACCGAACTTTGACTTTCTTCAAAAATTAATTTAAATGTTGTAGTTGGATTATCAAAATTTTTCATAGGTATTAAAGTTCCTTTTACTGGATGACTTCTATATCTGATTTGTGCTTCTACTTCTATCTCTTGTTTAGGTTCTTCGATTGAAACCCAGTTAACATTAGTAATTATTGCTTCTCTCTTAAATAAATCACTTTTATCTGCTACGTAAACTATGTTTTTTACCCTGTTTAAACTTTTTACATATAATGGATCCGGCCAAGCAATGCCCAAACCTTTTCTTTGACCTACTGTGAAGTGCTGAATACCGTTGTGCGTTCCCAGGACTTTCCCATTTACATGCACAATTTCTCCTTTTTTGGGTTCAATGTGTTTGTCGATGAATCTCTGCATTGATCCATAATGCTCAACTAAACATAAATCTTGACTTTCTGGTTTTTGAGCAGTTCTAAGGCCTAATCTCAAGGCTTCCTTTCTTGTCTCTTCTTTTTTCATTTCACCAAGAGGAAATTCTAATCTGCTTAGTACTTCTTGTGAAAGAGAATAAAGAAAATAACTTTGGTCTTTGTTTTCGTCGGCACCTCTCAGAAGAAGGAAGTCCTTAAATACAAAGCTCTTGCAATCAAGTGTTTCAGCATAAGATGATTTTTTTATCCTTGCGTAATGTCCGGTCGCAATATGAGTAAAGTCTTTTTTGTTTATTGCGTAATTAAGCATCTCTTCAAACTTCACATTCTTGTTGCACATCGAACATGGCAGTGGAGTGAATCCTTTCTCATAGCTTTCAGTAGTTTTTTTAATTACCTCTCTTTCGAAAATCTCTCTTGAGTCTATTATTTTATGATGAATTCCCAAATCTTCACAAAGGCCAGCAGCATCTACTAATCCTTCAGAACAACAGGAGCCTTGTCCTTTCATTAGCCAAAGAGTTAGTCCCTCAACATTCCAGCCTCTTTCTACAAGAAGAGCAGCTGAAAGGGAACTATCTACGCCACCAGAAAGACCTACAATAATATTTTTCTTCTTTTTAGTTTTATTATTAGAAGAAAAAAAGTTCTCTAATTTTTTATCCTTTTGTGTCTTTAACATGGAAGTTTAAATTTTTGAACAGTTCTTCATTTGCTTTGTACTAATTATGAATGAAATTATATGGCCAACAATTGATTCTAAACATTTAATTGTTGATTCAAAGCAAATGTTGATAGTAGAGAAAGAAATGTTTTCTGATGGAATGCCACAAGAAGCATTGATGGAAAAAGCTGGTATCCAAATTAGTAGATGGCTCTTAAAAAAGAAACCTCTTCTAAAGAATGGGATAACTGTTTTTATAGGTCCTGGGCATAATGGCGGGGATGGTGCAGTGATAGCCAGAGAGCTTTTTTTGAAAGGTTTTTATGTTCAGGTATGGTGTCCATTCCCGATAAAAAAAACACTAACAAATGACCACCTTAATTATCTTACATCTATTGGTGTCACAAAATTAGTAGAGCCTCCTGATGCAAATGGGAAAGATCTTTGGATTGATGCAGTTTTCGGTAATAATCAAACAAGAAAAGTTGATGAAAAATTAATTAAACTGTTTAATCAAAAGTTTCATAAAAAATCTGGAAAGGTAATAAGTATTGATATTCCAACAGGATTATGTCCTGATAAAGGAGAGCCTTTTTTAGATAACGCAGTAAAGGCAGACTATACCTTGGCAATTGGTCTTAATAAGATTGGGTTGACTCAAGATTCTGCATTGCCTTTTATTGGAAAATTGCACCATATAGATGTTGGGATACCTATTAGTAAACTGTCAAAAGTTGATAAAAAGATTTTTAAGGTTACTTATAGAGATTTGAAGAATATTGATTTACCTTCTTTACCAAAAAATTCCAACAAATATAAAAGAGGTAGAACATTATTAATTACAGGAAGTGAAAGATATCCTGGTGCTGCATATTTAGCACTAAAAGGGGCCATATCAAGTGGAGCAGGTTACGTCTCGGCTGTCCTGCCTGAGTTAGTTGCTGAATCTATTTGGCAAGTTGCTCCAGAAATAGTTTTAAAAGAAACTATGAAATCTAATCATAATGGAAATGCAAATTTATTTAGTGCGTTAAAAAATATTGATTTAAGTGCATTTGATTCAGTAGCCGTCGGCCCAGGAATAGGAATTGATAATGATGATTGGCAAAAATCAAAAGACTTTTTTATGAGTTATGGAGGATTGTTGATATTGGATGCAGATGCGCTCAATAGAATTTCGGAATCTAAGTTAGGATCAGATTTTTTTTTAGAGAGAAAATTTAAGACATGGATTACACCACACAGCAAAGAATTTGGAAGATTATTTCCAAATATCAAATCTAAAACCAAAGTGGGGCTTGCTTGTGGTGCGGCAAAAGAATTCAATATTAGTATTTTGTTAAAGGGAGCCAATAGTATAGTTGCTGATAGTAAAAAAGTCTGGCAACTTTTTGGAACCGATTCTCAGACAGCTCGAGCTGGATTGGGTGATCTTTTATCTGGTTTTGTAGCTGGTAGTTCTGCGATTGATCTAACCTCATCTAGAAATATATCAACAGATTTTTTCGCTAAATATGTACTTTTGCATTCATTTGCTGCATCGAACTGCAAAAGTGGGTCAAATGCCTCTGCTATTGGTGACGAACTGGCAAAATTGATGAGAAATACAAAAATGAGACAAATATCTTGAAAGTAACAATTTAAGAGAGTTATTTATAGTTTTAAACACATAAGTGTACAAATATTACTTGAAATCTGAAGCGCGCATTAAATATTTAGCTATTTCTTTAAAAGTGTAGGAAAGTTTTAGTACCTAAAATAAGGTCAAAAGATGGTTTCATCAATCCCGACGCAAGCTGAACCACCCAAAAGGAGAAGTAATGATCCAATAAGTT
>QCQS01000020.1 GCA_003212115.1 Prochlorococcus sp. AG-455-E15
TTAGATGATGCAAATATGCTCGAGAATAGGATTTACAGGTTTCGCATTTACAAGTTTTGTCAATCGGAGAAAAGTCATTTTTAAATCGAGCATTTCGCAAATTCAATCTTTCATCATTAAAAAATGCAGTCCCATGTCTCCCTAGTCTTGTAGGCAAAACACAGTCAAATATATCGAATCCATTAGCAACAGCTAGAGAAATTTCTTTTAAGGAGCCAATTCCCATTAAGTATCTTGGTTTATTTATTGGTAAGAATTTCGGGACGTAATTAATTACACTATGTATTTCTTCGACTGCCTCGCCAACACTTACACCTCCCACTGCTATTCCAGGAAGATCAAAAGAACTTGTATATTTTGCACTGTATTCTCTCAATCTAGGATACTTTCCACCTTGAACTATACCGAATAATGCTTGATTGGATTTCTGATGAGTCTCAACACATTTTTGCAACCATGAATGAGTTCTTTGTAAAGAGTCCTCAATATCATTTTCGTTAGCTGTATGCGGAGGACAATGATCAAAAGCCATCGCAACATCCGATCCAAGATCCATTTGAATCTGTATTACTTTTTCAGGTGATAAAAAAACATGACTACCATCTCTTGGATTTTTAAATTCCACGCCTTTATCAGAAATATTATTTAATTTGGCCAAACTAAAAACTTGATATCCTCCTGAATCAGTAAGAATA
This sequence comes from Prochlorococcus sp. AG-455-E15, assembly GCA_003212115.1. Taxonomy (GTDB): domain Bacteria; phylum Cyanobacteriota; class Cyanobacteriia; order PCC-6307; family Cyanobiaceae; genus Prochlorococcus_A. The sequence goes on from QCQS01000020.1 coordinate 696, forward strand.
GGCTTCGGCCAATTCATGAACTTATGTATTCCGCCAGATTCTTTAACTAGTTTTTCTCCAGGTTGTAAATGAAGATGAAAGGTATTTGAAAGAATCATTTCTGATCCTGTAGAGGTTAACTGCTTAGATGAAATTCCTTTAACAGTTGCCAAAGTACCCACAGGCATAAATTTTGGTGTGTTTACCTGACCATTTGGTGTATGAAATATACCAGTTCTTGCCGCTGTATTACTGCAATTCGATGTAATTTCAAATTCAAACACGATAATTTATAAAATTTTTTGATCCTTTTTCATTAATTTACCCTATTATTTAATATTGAATCTATTTTTATCTCATCAAAAAATATTTAATAAAAAATTTGGCAGGATCTTGGATTTTCTATACAACATTTCCAAAGATACCTTTAATTAATCCAGAATTTAAAAATATTGCACAATTTGCCCCGCCTTTAGGTTTTTTGATTGGAACAATACAGAGTTATATTTTTCTTTTTTTAACAACAAACTCTTGGTCAATTTATGCATCTGCATTAATTTGTTTGGCTTCAGGATATTTAATTACTGGTGGTCTACATATTGATGGTTTAATGGATACTTTCGATGGTATTTTTGCGGGTAAAAAGAAACGTTTAAAAGCCATGAAAGACAGTAAAGTTGGTTCCTTTGGCGTTCAAGCTTTAGTTTTTATAACTTTAATTCAAATTGCTTGCATACTGAAAATTCAAAACCTAGTAATTTTTGTTTTACCTATATGCTTATTTTGGGGAAGATTTTCAAATTTATTTTTTATAGAAAAGTTTAAATATATGAGTTATAAGAAAAAATCTGTTAGTCACAAAAAGTTTTGGAATGGATTTAAAAAAGAATCTTTGATCTCCATTATTTTTCTTTTGATTTTCATTGCATACCAAGTTGTTTCAATTACATCCCAAGCAATATTAATTAAATTTTTAATTCTTATTTTGATTGGTATTTTTCTAAGTTATTGTATCCCAAACATACTGGGTAATAAAATTGGAGGCTTTAACGGAGATGCCTGCGGTGCAAGTGTTGTTTTAGTTGAAACTGCAATGTTATTTATGCATGCAATTCTTTTATAGGTAGTTCTAAATAAAAAATATTTTTCTTCTTAAGACTTTTTGATTTCTCAGTATTAACTACCGAGTTATTTTCCAGCAATCTCAAATCTCCTCCAATTTGTTTTGCTAATTTCCTCGCTAAGAAAAGTCCCACGCCAGTGCCGTCCTTCTTTTTCGCAGCAGATCCTCTAAAACCTTTTTCAAAAATTTTCTCGTTTTCATTTTTGGTTATTTTTTTACCATCATCAAATATACAAAGTCCATTACTCGTAATTGCGAGCCCAATTTCAGCATCTTTTTGGGCATATTTAAACGCATTTTCTAATAAATTGGCCACAATTTCGGCAATTACAGCATATTTAGCCTTTAATGGCGATAAAGTCCAATCTGGCCAAAAAGAAGGTTCGGTCCAATCTCTATTCTCTAAATCCGCATTCGCTTTACCCCTTTCTAATATTGGCCTCAATAAACTCTGTACAGTTATTACCTTTTTATTATCTAAATTTGGTGGTAATAATAATCTTTCCTCTCCGATTTCTAGAGGAAGTTGAATAGGTGAATTTAATTGAGCAAAGGAATCCATATATTGATTAATTTGTTTTTGCTCTATTATCATGCGTTCGACTATTTCAATAGAGTCATTATCTGAACCAAGTCTTTTTATTAGTAACTTTGCATATGTCGTAATAGCAGCCAATGGATTCCTCAATTGATGGATTATGACATTGACCTGATTTTTTAAATAATTGATTTCTTCATTTTTATTTTGACGTTCTAATTCGATAGAGACGCATTTAGCTAAAGATATTGCAAGCGCTTTTAATCTAGAATCAAGAGAGACCGGCCAATTTCCCCCTTTTAAATCAGTTTCTACCCTTAGGACACCAAGTAGAATATCGTTTTCTTGAAGCGGATACCATCTTCTGTTAGGCGATGAAACTTTTAGTGAAGGGTCGTCTTCTATTGATGTAAGTAGCCTATCAATTTGTGGCCATTGACCAATCATTTCAAAAGATGCTTTAGTTCCTTGCTTAGCTGAAGCAAGATACATAACTAAATTAGTCACGCCCATTGAGCAGCCAAAACTCTCTAGCTGTTTTATGATTAGTTCTTCAAATTTTTTTGAAAGATTCATAATTAATGAAATTTTGAGAATTTTTTTTTAAAAAAACTTGAAAAGGGCTTGTAAAATATGAAAAAAGTATTAAGATATATAAAGAGGTCTGACTTTTGCCAGCCTTAAATATGAATATTTAATCATATTTTAGCTACATCAGGGGTTGATGGGTCCTCTATGTAATTTGAAGTGAATTTAAAATCACATATATAAGATTAGTGAAAATAAATAAGACTAATCTCATTAATAATTTCAGGAGTACCAATCAATGTCCAAAAAAAGAAAAAGAATCAGCAGAAGAAGATTGGCTGGCCAAAGAGTAATGGCTCATGTACCTATTTATCATATCGAAACTGGCAAACATAAACCAGTTACAGCAGCAAGAAGATTTATAGCGGAAAATGGACTCTCTGCACCTTCAGTTTTCAATGTCAGAAGAAATGAGCATACAACCGATAGGTTTTTTTGGGGTGAAAAAGGGTTATTTAGCGCCCAATATGCTGAAGAGAATCATTTTCTATTTCCATCACTAAAAGTTGTAGTTGAAGGAATTGGTGAAGAAAAAATATTTGAGGGTCTAGAACTTACTGCAGATGATTGGGAAGAGATTGAAGAATATGAATATGCTTTTGTTTAAAAAATATTACTTATATTTGAACTTATAAAATTAATTAAATTTGAATCAATTTGATGAAATCCATCGAATTCTAATAATTCACAAAATTTAGAAGTTTTACTTTTTACCTTTTCATAAATAGTTCTAGAAGCATCTATAGGTACGACATCATCTAATAAACCATGACTAATAATCAACGGCGAGCATTTTTCTCCCGGAGCCCAGTTGGGGTGAGGATAACCACTACAAGCAACAATTAATCCAAAGTTTAATTTAAATCCTGCATCAATTGCCATTGCCGCCCCTTGAGAGAACCCCAACAAAATTGTTTTTCTTAGTGGAATCTGATCGGTATCAAATTTTTTTAATGTAAGTAAAAGTTTATTTACTTCTAACTCAGCTCCATTCCAATCATGTGGGTATAATCCATACCACTGTCTTCCCTGACCACTTGGATGTAGTCCAGGGGCCCGCAATGATATTACCTCAAAATCAAGATTTATTTTTTCAGTCATCTCCTTTCCAAATGTTAAAAGGTCATCTGAATCAGCTCCCCAACCATGCATCAATATAATTCTATGAGTTGCAGTTTGAGAGCTAATCGAGACAAATTCATGATCGATAGCATATTTCATGTTTATATTCTTAAGTAAGTAAACTTTTCCATAATGTCACCATTAGCTCTAGTAAGTGTCTCTGATAAAAGAAAATTAATCCCATTTTGTAAAGAATTGGTAGAGCAATTTAATTATAAAATTCTATCAAGTGGGGGTACTGCTAAACATCTTATAGAGGCAGAAATTCCAGTTATTAAAGTTGCAGATTTTACTAATTCTCCAGAAATTCTTGGAGGAAGAGTTAAAACTTTACATCCAAAAATACACGGGGGAATATTAGCTAAAAGAACTAATGAAGAACATAAAAAAGATATAGAAGCTAATAATCTTGAGTTAATTGACCTAGTAGTTGTCAATTTATATCCTTTTAAAAAAACTGTAGATGAGGGAGGTAAATGGGAAGATGCGGTTGAAAATATCGATATCGGAGGGCCATCAATGATTCGTTCTGCAGCTAAAAACCATAAAGATGTTTCCGTTTTAGTGGATCCTAGTCAGTATCAAAATTTTCTTGAAGAAAGTAAAAAAGGTGAATTAAAGGAATCATATAAAGCAAAATTAGCCCTTGAAGCTTTTCAACATACAGCAGACTATGACACTGCAATATCTAATTGGATAAGAAAAGAAAGAGGTTTACAATCTTCCAAATATATCGAATCTTATCCACTAATCAAAACCTTAAGATATGGGGAGAATCCACATCAAAAAGCTTTTTGGTATGGTTTAAGTAACATTGGCTGGAAATCAGCAGAACAATTACAAGGTAAAGACTTAAGTTATAACAATTTATTGGATCTAGAGTCGGCACTTTCAACTGTTTTAGAATTTGGCTACACAGAAAAAAATGAACTTAAAACCGACATGTTTGCTTCTGTTATTCTTAAACACAATAATCCATGTGGTGCCTCTATAAGTAATTCAGCTTCTCAAGCATTTTTGAATGCTTTGGAATGCGATTCTGTTAGCGCATTTGGAGGAATAGTTGCTTTTAATTGCAATGTTGATAGTGAGACAGCAATTCACCTTAAAGATATTTTCTTAGAGTGTATCGTCGCTCCATCCTTTGATGATGAAGCTTTAGAAATTTTAAAAGTTAAAAAGAATTTAAGAATTTTAAAATTATCCAAAGATCAGCTTCCAAAAAAGAATCAAACTTCTACTAAATCAATAATGGGAGGATTACTAGTTCAAGATACTGACGATAATAAAGAAAAAACTGAAAATTGGATTTCAGTAACTAATAAAAATCCGAGTAACCAAATTAACTTAGATCTAAATTTTGCATGGAAAATTTGTAAACACGTTAAATCTAATGCCATTGTTATTGCAAAAGACCAAAAAACTATTGGTATTGGAGCTGGACAAATGAATAGAGTTGGAGCTGCAAAAATTGCACTAAAAGCAGCTGGAAGGTTATGTTCTGATGCTGTCTTGGCTAGCGATGGTTTTTTACCATTTGCAGATACCGTAGAACTAGCAAATGAATATGGAATAAAGGCTATTATTCAACCTGGAGGAAGTCTTAGAGACCAAGAAAGTATTGATATGTGTAATTTAAAAGGAATATCAATGGTATTTACGCAAAAGAGGCACTTTCTACATTAAATTAAGTTGATTTTGGATAATATGTAATCTTGTTAGTTTTTCTAAATAAAGATAGCCTGCCTGGACCTGCACATAGAAAGTAGAGAGAAATAGCCCCATATATAAAAGACAATTCGAAAGCATAATTATGACCCTCAACCACTGCCAGAGGAAAACCTTCTAGTCCAGTATCAAGGAGATGAAAATAAACTGCAAATGCCATGGTTGAAAATAGACCTAGAGAAGAAAGCCTCGCAAAAATCCCCAAACCCAATCCTACTGGACATACCAATTGAGTAATTGCTGCTCCAAAAGTCCAAATAACAGGATCGCCTGGCAAAAATGGGAAGTACTTCCCAACTACAAACTCAGCAAAACCCTGCGGGTCCTGAAGTTTCTCAAGGCCATGATGAATCATCAAAGCACAAAAACCTATTCTTAAAACAAAAATCGATAATTCACCAAGGATATTTACTTCTGACCCTGAAGATGAATTTGCAACTACAACTTCAACTTTTTGGGGAGCTTTAGTTCTATTCATACTTGCAGTTTGAACCTGATTAGGTTGTGCTTTGTCTTCCATACTTCAATAAGTTTTCATTATTCTAGTTAATAAAGTAGATCTTTTGGAATTATCTGACTAATAAATTAAAAAAACTCAGCAAATTTATAAATGGATGACAAATTCAGGAAGCAATATCAATTAACTTTTCAATAACATCTGCAACGACCTTATCAGGAGTGGATGCACCTGAAGTAATTCCAACATTAATTTTTCCACTAGGTAGAAAATTATTTTTAAGTTCTAATTCTGATCCAAGTGGTTTATGAAATATTGAGTTTTCTTTAACTGATATCCTTTCTGGTGTATCAATATGAAAAGAAGAAATATTTTTAGTAATTGCTATTTCTTGTAGGTGAGTAGTATTGGAAGAATTGAAGCCTCCAATAACCACTAATATATCAAGGTCTTCATCAACCAAAGAGAACATTGCATCTTGTCTTTCTTCAGTCGCATCACAAATAGTATTAAAAGCTAAAAAGTGACTATTTAAATTTTCTGGTCCAAATTTTTTTAACATCGTCTTTTCAAAAACCTTTCCAATTTCCTCAGTCTCGCTCTTAAGCATAGTTGTCTGATTTGCAACTCCCACTCTATCTAAATCTTTATCGGGATCAAATCCATTAGAACAAGCTTTAGCAAATTTATTCATAAACTCATTTCTATTACCTCTCCCCAGAATATATTCAGATACGTAGTTTGCCTCTTCTAGATCAAGTACAACTAAATATTTACCTGCGAATGAACTTGTAGCGAGAGTCTCTTCATGCTTAAATTTCCCATGAATAATAGATGTGAAAACATGTTTTTTATGTTTTTCAACTGTATGCCAAACCTTAGAAACCCATGGACAAGTTGTATCAATGATATGACAACCTTTCTCATGCAAGAGTTTCATTTCTTGAACAGTAGCGCCGAAAGCAGGGAGTATAACAACATCCCCATTAGAAACTAATGAAAAATCTTTAATTCCATTTTTAGCTGAAATAAATTTCACATTCATTTTTCTTAAATGATCATTAACCGAGGGATTATGAATTATTTCGTTTGTTATCCAAATATTTTCAGTTGGGTAATGTCTTCTAGTTTCATAAGCCATTGCTACAGCTCTTTCAACTCCCCAACAGAAACCAAAGGCTTGGGCCAACTTAATATTTAGTCTGCCTTTAGTGTAAGTAAAACCATTATCCCTAATAGAACTTATCAAATCACTTTGGTAAGCTTCTTCTAACGCTTGTGCTCTTTTCGTTGGAGAATCGAAACCCCTTCTATTGTATCTATCAGAATGATGAAGTGATCTTCTAAAAGCTTGAGTATCCATCTTTTTATATTACAACGTTTTAAATAATTTTCGTAAAAAAAAAGAAACCTGACATAAGTCAGGTTTCTTAAATCAATTTTCAGTTAGATTATTTAGCAGATGCAAAGTCTGGATATGCTTCCATTCCATGCTCGCCTATATCTAAGCCTTGAGTCTCTTCCTCTTCAGATACACGGATTCCACCGAATAATCCTCCAATGATAGACCATGCTATCCAACATGTAACTATTGTCCAAATTGCATAACATCCAGCACCAAAGGCCTGTACAAGTAGTTGGGTGAATCCACCGCCGTTAAAAAGTCCTATACCAGCAGCGCCAGGATCCATTCCTTCTACGCCCCAAAGACCAATAACAACAGTTCCCCAAACTCCACAAACTCCGTGAACTGAGAACGCACCAACTGGATCATCAATCTCTGCAGCATCTAGTGCAGCTACTGCAAAAACAACAATGATTCCACCCACTGCACCTGCTACCCAAGATCCAACAAAAGTCATGTTTCCACAACCTGCAGTGATACTTACCAAGCCAGCAAGAATACCATTGATAATCATAGTTAAATCTGGTTTTCCTGAAGTCAAGGTAGATAAAACAGTTGCAGCAATAGCTCCACCTGCGGCAGCAAGTGTAGTTGTAACAGCTACGTATGCAACATATTCATCCATAGCAAGTTCCGAACCAGGGTTAAAGCCATACCAACCAATCCAAAGAATTAGAGCACCTAAAGTGGCTATAGCCATGCTGTGGCCAGGCATTGCTTGGGGTTTACCATCAACATATTTACCTATCCTGGGGCCGAGCATCATAGCTCCGACTAATCCAGCCCAACCACCTACTGAGTGAACAATAGATGAACCAGCAAAATCAATAAAGCCAAGACCTCCTAAGAAGCCATCTCCATTCCATTGCCAGCTACCAGAAATAGGGTAGATGATACCTGAAAGAACAATTGCAAAAATAACAAACTCTCCGAATTTAACTCTTTCTGCAACTAATCCAGAAACAATAGTTGCTGCAGTTCCAGCGAAAGCTGCTTGGAAAAGGAAGTCAACAGAAGGAACTAGGCAACCAGTATTGCCTTCTGCAGCACATGCAAGAGCTCCAGAAGGATCAGGATCGAAAAATAGTTGATTAAAGAAGAAAAATCCCCCTAATTGAGAATCCCCATACATTAATGAGTATCCAATAAACCAATAAGCAGTTACAGCAAGTGCAAAAACAAAGAGGTTTTTAGCGAGAATGTTAACAGCGTTTTTAGATCTACACATGCCGGCTTCAACCATGGCGAAACCTGCGTTCATGAAGATCACAAGAATAGTAGCTATGAACAACCATAAGTTGTCAGCTAAGAAGGACGCAGCCTGAGGACCTGTTAAGTCTCCGAGACCAGGACCAGCTTTAGCCGCAAAAGTGAATATACTTAAGCCGAAAAGAGCTACTGGAACAGTGGCAAGCCAAATCAAAGATTGATTTGTCCTAAAACCACGGATGCTGCGCAGGAGAAGCATTGGTCCTTCAAGAAGACTAGCTTCCTGAAGAGTCTTTCTACGTCCTGGCCGCGAATGCAAAGCAGTGGTCATAAATAATTTTAATTGTCAAAAAAAACAGAATGTACTGTTTCCTTTCATATATAATTTTGCTCAAAAAACTTATTAGTGTCTAGTAGTCGTTGATACCAATTTTATAGTTGCATCCTAAAACTATATCTGTTAAATTTTAAAAATTTTTTTTTAAGAGTTTCAAAATATCAAGATTTTATTTATTTCAAAGGTATTATTCCTTTCCATGATACGTGGTCCTTGTGAAATTCAAAAGAACATGGAATCGTTATCATTCCTGCACTTAAAGATTCTCTAAAAAGACGGCCATATAAGGGATCTGCGTCATCTCCGGGGGCAAAAAAACAAGCGTCTTTTCTCGTAATACAAAGTACTAAAACACTTTTACTTTCAGGAATTAATTCCTTTAATTCCAATAAGTGTTTTTGCCCTCTTTTCGTTACTGTATCTGGGAATAGAGCTACATTTTCTTTAATCCAAGTCGTATTTTTAACCTCTATGTAAATGTTACGTTTATCAGGATTTGAAGATTTTGGAGTTAAAAGGAAGTCAATTCTACTTTTTTTATCTTTTCCATAAGGAACTTCAGATTTAATTGTCTCTATTTCGCCTATTTTCTCGCTTAGCAGATTTTTCTCAATAACCTTTTCGATTAACTTATTTGCAAATAGAGTATTAATACCTACCCAAACCTCCTCGTTTTTTTCGTCAACGACACAAATCTGTTCCCAAGTAAAAGGTAATTTTCTTTTTGGAGAAGAGGATACACTAATTCTTACTTTTGCCCCCTCACTCAAAAGTCCTTTCATTGGGCCTGTGTTAGCACAATGTGCAGTTACAATCTCTCCACTCTCTAATTTAATATCTGCAAGAAACCTTTTATACCTCTTGATTAAAACTCCTTCAATTAATGGATCAAATTCAATTATCCGATCATTCATAAATATGTCGTTAGTTAGAAATCAAATATAATTGAAACTTAAGCTTCTTGAAAATTTAGACAAATCCAAATGCATTCATTTTTAAAAAATAATGTTTTTTCAATTTCATTTGGTACTAGTCTGAGTAAATTAGCTGGATGTGTAAGACAAATATTCATAGCTGCTGCTTTTGGGGTTGGGGTAACATATGACGCATTTAATTATGCCTATATAATCCCAGGTTTTTTGCTAATAATTATTGGAGGAATTAATGGTCCCTTACATAACGCAGTCGTAGCAGTTTTAACTCCTCTTAACAACAAAAAAGGAGGCATTGTTTTAACTCAAGTAAGCATAAAACTTTCAATATTATTATTGTTTTTAGCCATATTAATATACTCTAATTCCAGTTTATTAATTGAATTATTAGCCCCAAATTTAAGTTCGGAAGCTAAATCTATTGCCACTTACCAATTACAAATACTTACACCTTGTATCCCTTTATCCGGATTCATAGGTTTAAGCTTTGGCGCATTAAATTCCCAAAGAAAATTCTTTTTATCAAGTATAAGTCCAGCAATAACAAGCGTAACTACTATTTTTTTTATTTTATTTAGTTGGATTTTCAGCCAAGAAAATACATCTTCGCATTTCTTTACTTATACGGGATTACTAGCTTTTGCAACTTTGACAGGAACTTTAATTCAGTTTGTAGTTCAAATTTCGGAAATAAAGAAAATTGGTCTCTTGAGGTTAGATTCAACCTTCAATTTATTTAAAGATGAACAAAGGAGGATTTTCAAACTAATAATTCCAGCATCCATCTCATCAGGTCTAAGTCAAATCAATGTTTTTATCGATATGTTTTTTGCTTCAAGTTTTCAAGGAGCAGCATCTGGACTAGCTTACGGAAACTTTCTCATACAAGCTCCTTTAGGCATATTATCTAACTCTTTAATTTTGCCATTACTTCCAAAATTCTCTAAATTGAGAAGTGATCAAGACGATAGAGGTCTCCAAAAACAATTGATATCTGGGATAGAGTACTGTTTCTTGACAGCTATTTTTTTAACCGGATTTTTCATAACATTCAATAGTCAAATCGTACAATTAGTTTTTCAAAGAGGATCTTTTGATTATTCAGCGGCTTTAAAAGTACAAAATATATTAATTGCTTATGCAGTTGGTATACCTTTTTATCTTTATAGAGATTTATTGGTAAGAACTTACTATTCAATAGAGAAAACAAACTTCCCTTTTAAGTCTTCATTTGCAGGGATAATATTGAACATTTTTTTTGATTGGTTTTTAATAGGCGCTCCAATTAAGAATTTTGGAAATCTTTCTCCATATAATTTCGGAGTTGTAGGAATAATTTTATCCTCAGTAATAGTCAACTATATAGTTTGTATTTTGCTTTCTTTTAACCTGCGTAATGAAAATATCCATTTACCTAACTTGAATTTATTAAAGAAAATTAGCCTTATGTCATTAGCTGCGTTTATAGATAGCGCACTTTGTTTTACTATTCTCAAAACTACAAATAACTACAATTCAAATCTGGGAGAATTTTTAGTATTAATATTTGGATCTCTAACTTTTTTTATAATTTATTATTTACTTACAAAATACTTGAAAGTAAATAAATTTAAGGTTTAAAAAAAAGATTTAATTTTCAAAAAAACTTTCCAAAATCTCCTCTAATTCAAGAATTTGTGAAGTAGTTATTAAATTAACCAGTGGAATACTATTAACACCATCCCCCACTTTTACATTTATTGCCTTTAAACTTATTTTTGCAGCTTCCAATGGGCCTTGATTTTTATTGCTTATACATTCAATAGCAAGATCTCTAGCTAGGCCAGCATCTCCAAGATACAAATTCCACTTTTCTATCTTTATAAAAATCTTTTCTGAAATAATATTTTCTAGATCACTGATTCGTATCTGAGAGTCCATTAATATAAAACTGTCTTAAGATGATTGTTTTGAAGTATCTTTAGGTTTTTTTATAATTACGAAAAGTAAATGGGAGGTCAAAAGAGCTGACCAGAAAATTGCAAAATTATTAAAAAAATCTATTTCATATTTAATCTCTTTTAAAAGCCATGTACCACTTACAATTGCAGTAAATATCATACAGTGAATAACAAAATTTACTATTCGAGAAAAATGTTTATAAATAGGATCTTCTAAATCACCATTTCCGTACCATTTTATAGGCATGTTAATAATTGGATTGTTAATAATAGATATTTTACCCGAAATCTAGTTGACTAAGAGACCCTGAAACAGAGATATTACATAATTATGCGCCTGTAGCTCAGTGGATTAGAGCACCTGACTACGGATCAGGGTGTCGGGAGTTCGAATCTCTCCAGGCGCGTTTAAAATTATGAAATATTCTTTTTATATTTTTCTAAAAAATATCGTCTATATTATGGGTATTACTTATCAAATTCAATGAATATCCTTCAAAATCTTAAAGAAAGTGATCCAGTAATATTCAATTTTGTCAACTCTGAAAAAAATAGACAGGAAACGCATCTTGAGTTAATCGCAAGTGAAAATTTTGCATCAATTGCCGTGATGCAGGCTCAAGGATCCGTCCTTACAAATAAATACGCCGAGGGATTACCTCAAAAAAGATATTACGGGGGATGTGAATTTGTTGATGAAATCGAGGAATTAGCTATTCAGAGAGCAAAAAAATTATTTAATGCAAATTGGGCTAATGTTCAACCCCATAGTGGAGCGCAGGCAAATGCTGCAGTTTTCCTAAGTCTACTTAAACCTGGCGACACAATCATGGGGATGGACTTATCTCACGGTGGACACCTAACTCACGGATCTCCAGTAAATATGAGTGGCAAGTGGTTTAATGCAGTTCACTATGGTGTAAATAAAGAAACTAGTGAATTAAATTTTGATGAAATAAGAGAGATAGCACTAGAAACAAAACCAAAATTGATAATATGCGGATACTCAGCTTATCCAAGAATAATCGATTTTGAATCATTTAGAAAAATTGCAGATGAAGTTGGTGCATTTTTAATGGCTGATATTGCACACATTGCAGGTCTTGTAGCAAGTAAACTTCACCCAAATCCAATTCCCTATTGTGATGTAGTAACTACAACTACTCATAAAACATTAAGAGGGCCTAGAGGTGGACTTATCTTGTGTAAAGATGCAGAATTTGGAAAGAAATTTGATAAATCTGTTTTTCCTGGAACTCAGGGTGGACCCCTAGAACATATTATTGCAGCCAAAGCAGTTGCATTCGGAGAAGCCTTACAGACAGATTTCGTTAGTTATTCCCAACAAGTAATAAAAAATGCCAAAGTTCTAGCTTCTACTTTAATTAAAAGAGGCATTGATATCGTTAGTGGAGGCACTGATAATCATATTGTTTTACTGGATTTAAGAAGTATCAATATGACTGGCAAAATTGCTGACTTGCTCGTAAGTGAAGTAAATATCACTGCAAATAAAAATACTGTTCCATTTGACCCTGAATCACCTTTTGTAACCAGCGGGCTAAGGTTGGGTACTGCTGCTTTAACTACTAGAGGCTTTAATGAGAATGCTTTTGCTGAAGTTGGTGAAATTATTGCTGATAGATTACTAAATCCAACAGATTCACTGATTGAAAGTAAATGTAAAGAAAGAGTATTAACCTTATGTACTCGTTTTCCTCTTTATGAAGGAAAACTTGAAGCATCAATAAAATGAGTCCCAATTCTCAGGGAGTTGAAATTCTTTCTATTGGAACAGAGCTACTTTTAGGAAATATTATAAATACAAATGCTCAATGGATTTCTGAACAATTGTCTCAATTAGGCCTAAATCACTTTAGGCAATCAACTGTGGGTGATAATTGTGAACGAATTATGAAAGTAATTCAAGAAATATCGAAAAGAAGTAATCTTCTAATTACAACAGGTGGATTGGGGCCCACCCCAGATGATTTAACTACTGAAGCAATAGCCAAATCTTTTAATGTATCTCTTTTTGAAAGACCGCACTTATGGGATGAAATTAAACAAAAACTGCCAAACTCAAAACTCCACGACGATTCATCTAGCTTAAGAAAACAATGTCTCTTCCCAAAAAATGCCCAAATAATTAATAACCCTAGGGGCACTGCCCCAGGAATGATATGGGAACCAATAAAAGGATTTACTATTCTTACTTTCCCTGGAGTGCCAAGTGAAATGAAAACTATGTGGGATGATACGGCGTGTGATTTCATTAAAACCAAATTTTCAGATAATTATTCTTTTTATTCAAATACTCTTAAATTTACAGGTATTGGAGAATCTAGTGTTGCAGAAAGAATTAATGATCTATTAAATCTTAAAAACCCGACTGTTGCTCCATATGCAAACTTAGGAGAGGTTAAACTAAGAATCACAGCGCGAGCAAAGAATCAACTAGAAGCAAAAAATATAATTAAACCTGTAAAAGAAAAATTAAAAAAAGATTTTTCAAAATTTATTTTTGGAGAGGATAATGATACTCTCCCTAGCATTTTAATAAAAGAATTAACCGAGAGAAACCAAACTATTGTTTTTGCTGAATCCTGCACCGGAGGCCTTTTATCTTCATCAATAACATCAATATCAGGCGCATCTCAAGTTTTTAAAGGTAGTATAGTTTCCTACAGTAATGAGCTAAAAAATTCATTATTAAATATTTCTGAAGAGAAGCTTACAAAATATGGAGCTGTTTCCGAAGAAGTTTGTAAGTCCATGGCAATTAATGTAAAAGAGAAATTAGGAGCAGATTGGGCAGTAGCAATTAGTGGAATAGCTGGTCCTAACGGAGGCAGTGAAAATAAACCTGTTGGACTTGTTTATATCTCAATTGCAGGACCAAATAATCACATGACTAATATAAAAAAACTATTTAATTCAACACGAAATAGAATTGAAATTCAAACACTAAGTGTAAACGTCTGTTTGAACAGCCTCAGATTAATCCTATTATCAAATAGTAAGTAACTATTTTTACAAATTGAGTCAAGATACCTTATTTGATAAAGTTTGGGATTTACATAAAGTTTCAAGTCTTCGAGGTGGATCTGATCAAATATTTATTGGTCTTCACCTTATCCATGAAGTAACAAGTCCTCAAGCATTTGGCGCTTTAAAAGACAAAAACTTAAAGGTAAGATTTCCTGATAGAACTGTGGCTACTGTTGATCATATTGTGCCAACAGACAATCAGAATAGGCCTTTTAAGGATAATCTTGCGGAACAAATGATTGAAACACTTGAGAAGAATTGCTTAGAACATAAAATCAGATTTTTTAATATTGGTAGTGGGAATCAAGGAATAGTTCATGTGGTAGCTCCAGAATTAGGGTTAACTCAGCCAGGAATGACAATAGCTTGCGGAGATTCACATACTTCAACTCATGGAGCTTTTGGATCAATTGCTTTTGGGATTGGTACAAGCCAAGTAAGAGATGTTCTTGCTACCCAAACCATCGCCATGAACAAATTAAAGGTAAGGCAAATTTGGTGTGAAAATCAACTATCTGATGGGGTTTATGCTAAGGATTTAGTACTTCACATTATTCATAAGCTCGGTGTAAAGGCTGGAGTAGGTTTTGCATATGAGTTCGCAGGACCTGCGATTAATGCATTATCAATGGAAGAGAGAATGACTATATGTAATATGTCTATTGAAGGAGGCGCAAGATGCGGCTACATAAACCCTGATGAAAAAACCTTTAGTTACATTAAAAATAAATTATGCGCACCAAAAGACGAGCATTGGGAAAATGCGCTCAAATGGTGGAAATCATTAAAAAGTGATGAAAATTCAATTTATGATGATGTAATTAATATAGACGCATCAAAAATAGAACCAACCGTTACCTGGGGGATTACTCCAGGCCAAAGTATAGGCATTAATGAACAAATACCTCTTTTAGATGAATTATCCCCTAATGATAAATTAGTTGCTGAAGAGGCTTTTGAATATATGAGTTTCAAGCCAGGACAATCAATAAAAGATATTCCTGTAGAAGTTTGTTTTATAGGCAGTTGTACAAATGGTCGAATTAGTGACTTGAGAATTGCAGCTGAAGTATTAAAAGACAAAAAAGTATCTAAGAATGTAAAAGCATTTGTAGTACCAGGCTCAGAAAGAGTAGCCAATGAAGCAAAACAAGAGGGTCTAGATCAGATATTTAAGGATTCTGGATTTCAATGGAGAGAGCCAGGTTGCTCAATGTGTTTAGCAATGAATTCAGATAAGCTTATAGGTGATCAAGTTAGTGCTAGTTCTAGTAATAGAAATTTCAAGGGCAGACAGGGATCTCCAAACGGAAGGACGCTACTTATGAGTCCAGCAATGGTTGCTGCTGCTGCAATTAATGGCAAAGTTAGTGACGTTCGAGAATTTATCAACTAATGAAATCCGAGTTTACCCCACCAATTGGAAAAATTACACAAATAAAAGGGAAATGTGTCTCCTTGATTGGTAACGACATTGATACAGATCGAATAATTCCAGCACGTTTCTTAAAGTGTGTTAACTTTGATTCATTGGGTGAATCTGTTTTTGCAGATGATAGAAAAAATTTAAAGGGAAGGCATCCTTTTGATCTTGAGGAAAACCAA
>QCQS01000021.1 GCA_003212115.1 Prochlorococcus sp. AG-455-E15
CATCTAATGATTCAGAAGGTTGTCTTCAAGATGTTCATTGGAGTGAAGGGGCGTTTGGATATTTCCCCTCATATTTGTTAGGACATGTTATAAGTGCGCAAATATCTTCTCAAATGGAAAGAGACATAGGTTTGATTGACAACTTAATTGAAAATGGTGAATATCAGAAGATCATCTTTTGGTTAAAAAATAATATACATAAATATGGCAGATCAGTTAATTGTATGGAGTTGGTAAGAACTGTAACTAATGAAGAACTATCGCCAAACTATTTTATTAATCATTTAAGGTCTAAAATAAATGATTTTTGCTGAAACATTACTTTTAAAGAATTTGGTTAGGTGTGAGGATGTAAGATAAATAAAAATAATTTCTTGATGGCAAATCTAAATCAGCCCCCAAGCAGGGTTACCCCAAATTTATTACACATACTAAATGCTTTCACTGACAGCTCAAATACAATAATAAACACTATTGTTGAATTGAACTCTAATACCATAAATAAATATGAATTAATTACAGAAACGGGCCATCTTAAACTTGATAGGGTAGGTTATTCATCACTTGCGTATCCTTTTGCTTATGGATGTATTCCAAGGACATGGGATGAAGATGGAGATCCGCTTGATGTAGAAATTGTTGGGGTAACTGAGCCATTGATACCCGGCTCTATTGTGGAAGCAAGGATTATTGGGGTAATGAAATTTGATGATGGTGGAGAGGTCGATGATAAGGTAATAGCGGTTCTCGCAGATGATAAAAGAATGGATCATATCTCAAGTTATGAAGACCTTGGAGATCATTGGTTAAAAGAAACAAAGTATTATTGGGAGCACTACAAAGATCTAAAAAAACCAGGAACATGTACTGTCAATGGTTTTTTTGGGATAGAAGAAGCTGTTAAAGTGATTAAAGATTGTGAAGAGAGATACAAAAAAGAAATTGATCCTAAATTAGTAAATTAACTAATTTTATTTTTCTCTAAATTTTTCAAATATTTCGCTTAGTATTTCTTCAGCACCTTGCTGCTTTAATTTTTTAGCTAGTTCTTTGCCTACATCTTCGGGATCATTAATAGTGCCAATATATTGATCTTTAATAAGCCTTTCTCCATCAAGAGATGCAACCATACCAGTAAGGCAAAGTTGTTCATTCTGAATTTTACTATTCACACCTATTGGGACTTGGCATCCACCTTCAAGCTCTCTTAAAAAAGCCCTTTCTGCTAGACATCTTTGACTGGTGGGTTTATCTTCTAGGATATTTATAATTTCTAAAACTTTTTCATCATCAGATTTACATTCAATGCCTAATGCTCCTTGGCCAACGGCATGAAGGGAAACTTCACTTGGGATAATCTGGTGAATTCTTGATTCAAAGCCTAATCTCTTTAAACCAGCTGCCGCAAGAATTATACAATCAAATTCTCCTGCATCTAATTTTTCAATTCTTGTAATAACATTTCCCCTTATATCTTTGAAAACAAGATTTGGGTACTTATTTCTTAATTGTGCAAGTCTTCTTAGGGAGCTTGTTCCAACAACCGAACCTTCAGGTAAGTTTTCTAATTTATAACAGTCATTTTTTTTGTTTACTACTAAAGCATCTGCAGGATCCTCCCTTTTTGTAATGCATCCTAATTTAAGGCCATTAGGCAAATTGGTTGGTAAATCTTTTAGAGAATGTACTGCTATATCTGCATGTCCTACGAGCATTTGTGCTTCAAGTTCTTTTGTAAATAACCCTTTGTCGCCTATTTTTGCTAAGGCTACATCAAGGATTTTGTCACCTTGAGTTGCCATAGCTTCTATAGATACCTCTAAATTGGGAATATTCCTTTCTAGTTGATCTTTAACCCATAAAGTTTGAACCATGGCTAGCTTACTTCTTCTACTAGCTATTTTTAGCTTAAAATTAGTCATTAAATATTATTTTGAGTTTGAATTAAAAATTAAGTCGAATTTATTTTAAGCTATTATTTTGCCAGTTTTTAAAGCTGATTATTATACTTAACTTTTTTTATTTTATATATTCTTTTAAAACCCCATTTCGATTTGGATGTCTTAGTTTTCTTAGGGCTTTTGCCTCAATTTGTCTAATTCTTTCTCTAGTAACATCAAAAATCTGGCCAATTTCTTCAAGAGTTTTCATTCTTCCATCATCAATTCCATATCTTAATCTGAGAACATCTCTTTCTCTTGGACTAAGAGTGGCTAGTACTCCTTCCAAATCTTCTCTTAATAAAGTTTTAGAAACATCTTGCTCTGGATTCTCTATATCAGCCTCTATAAAGTCTCCTAGTCTTGAGTCTTCTTCCTTCCCTATTGGAGTTTCTAAAGAAATAGGAAGTTGAGCACTTTTAGCTATAAATCTTAATTTTTCAATTGTCATTTCCATACTCTCAGCGATTTCTTCTTCACTTGGTTTCCTGCCAAATTCTTGGCTAAGTACTTTTGTAGTTTTTTTAATTCTGGATATTGTCTCGTATAAGTGAACTGGCAATCTAATAGTTCTACTTTGATCCGCAATTGCTCTTGTAATGGCTTGGCGAATCCACCATGTTGCATATGTAGAGAACTTATAACCTTTTTCATGGTCAAATTTTTCCGCTGCCCTAATTAGACCCAAACTTCCTTCTTGGATTAAATCTTGAAATGATAAGCCTCTATTCATATATTTTTTAGCAATGGAAACAACTAATCTTAAATTTGATTGAACCATTTTTTCTTTAGCTCTCCTACCCAAGAGAAGTCTTCTTCTAAATTTGGAAAGAGGCATATCTATTAACTCGGCCCATTCTCTAACTGATGGGAAATGCCCTTTTTCTGACTCATATTGAGTTGCAAGTTCTTCTAATTGGAGTAAGTCAGCAATTTTTCTTGCAAGCTCAATTTCTTCATCTGGTCTTAAAAGTCTAATTCTTCCAATTTCCTGTAAATAAACTCTTATTGAATCTTCAGTGTAGATACCTTTTGGTCCAAGCTTTATATTTCCGAGTCCTTTATCTTCTTCTTCAGAATCACTAAATTCATTATTATTATTTTCAATCCTGCTTTCGTCTAACTCAGATGATTTCTGTAAATTTTGACTATTTTTATTACTATCTTCTTCAACTACTGTTTCTAAATTTGTACTAATTTTTTTATTAATCTTTTTTTGTGAGCTAGGCTTGGAATTCTTCGATTCTGCTGCGACTGGGCACATAATTGACTCCTTTCTACGGTGAATTTAACTAGATAAAATTTTATTTAGGGCTAATTTGAACATTTAGTAGTAAAGTTCCCCTTAATGTTTAAAAACTTTTTCACAAAATGAGAAGTAAGAAAAGTTTTCTAAATTGTTGAAAAATTTAAATAGTGCTATAGATTACCTAAAGTAAAAAGTCTTGGGATTTCTCAGACAGGCAGATCATTGTTTGAATTTTCAGTCAATGATCAAAGCTTCATGTCTCCCTTAAGAGCAGGATACTTACAATGTGCAAAAAACACTTTGTGGAATGTTCAACAATCCAATACTAAGAAAAAGTTTTGAAGCCGGCAAGTAATCAGTTATTAAATATCTCCTACAAATTGGAAATTTTACTTGATATAGGTAGTAGTAATGAAAGCTTTTACTATTTAGATGGAAATAATCTTGGGGTAGAAGTTGGAGATATTGTAAGTGTGAGACTAAGAGGAAGATTATTGAATGGGTTTGTGATCTCAAAAAAAAACTTTTCAAAAATCAATAATGATGAAGCAAATATTACTGGAGGAAAAAGTATAAGATATTTGTTTGTTGAAAGTATTTTGCAGAAAAAAGTAATTGATGCCTCTTGGAGAGAATTGATAGAGTCCCTAGCCTCTTTTTATATGGTTAGTAATTTAAAAATGTTTAAAACTGCGTTCCCTCCTGGCTGGATTGGTAAATATAAGAATTTTTCTAAAGGTTTAAAAGATCAAATATGGATTGAAACTAAAAAAGAATTTGAAATTAAGAAAAATGGATTAACCAAAAAAGAATTTTTTTTAATGAATACTTTGCTTGAAAAAGGTAATTGGCAAAGTGAATTAATAAAGTCTGGTTTTAATTACACTCTAATTAACTCAATGGTCAGTAAAAATTACCTTGTTAAATCTAAAAGAAAAAAAAATATAAACACTAAATTAAATTCCTTTTTAAATGGTCATATTGCAACTAATAAACCAAATCTTACAAATGAGCAAAAAATTGCATTTCAAAAATTTCAAACAATGAAACCAGGAGAGGTTTTACTTTTATGGGGCGAAACAGGTTCAGGTAAAACAGAAGTTTATATGAGAATTGCTGAAGATCAATTTCTTAAGAAAAAAAGTTGTTTGATACTAGCCCCAGAAATCGGACTAATTCCTCAACTTATTGATAGGTTTAGTAGGCGATTTAATAATATCGTTTACGAATATCATAGTAACTGTTCTCCCAATCATAGGACTTTAGTTTGGAAGGAAATTAATAATGCTAATGAACCTCTAATAGTAATAGGAACAAGGTCCGCAGTTTTTCTTCCAATGAAAAATCTAGGATTAATAATCATGGATGAAGAACATGATATCTCATATAAACAAGATAACCCTATGCCTTGTTATGACGCTAGAGAAATTGCTATTGAAATAGTAAAAAGGAATTCTGCAAAGTTAATTTTTGGGAGTGCAACCCCATCAATGAAGACTTGGAAAAATTGTATTTTTGAAAAGAATTTTAAATTGGTAAGAATGATTCAAAGGATAAGTACTAATGAGATTCCTGAAATAAGAATTATTGATATGCGTGATGAGTTTAAGAAAGGAAATATGAAAATTTTTTCCAGTGAATTATTAGAATTGCTTCCTCAACTACGCATAAAAAAAGAGCAGGCAATAATTTTGATCCCTAGGAGGGGGCACAGTGGGTTTTTAAGTTGTAGAAATTGCGGATATTTAATAAATTGCCCTAACTGTGACGTTCCTTTATCAATGCATCTCGGTTCACAAGGAAAAAAATGGTTAAGTTGTCATTGGTGTGATCATAAATCGAGATTGATCAATCGTTGCCCAGATTGTCATTCAACTGCCTTTAAACCTTTTGGGATTGGTACACAAAGGGTAATAGAGTTTTTAAATGAAGAATTTCCTGACTTAAGAGTACTTCGCTTTGATAGAGATACAACCTCAGGGAAAGATGGTCATAGAGATATTCTCTCAAAGTTCTCTAAAGGTGATGCTGATATTCTTGTGGGAACTCAAATGTTGGCAAAAGGGATTGATATCCCCAATATTACTCTTTCAGTGGTTATTGCAGCAGATGGGTTGCTTCATCGCCCTGATATTTCGGCAGAAGAAAAATCATTACAATTGTTTTTGCAATTAGCTGGCAGGGCAGGCAGGGCTCAAAAAAACGGAAAAGTAATTTTTCAAACATATAAACCTAACCACCCGGTAATTTCGTATCTTCAGAAAAGAGATTATGAAAGATTCTTAAGTGAAAACTCTAAATTGAGAAAAGATTCAAATTTATTTCCATTTTGCACTATTTGCCTTCTTAAATTATCAGGTGAAAGTTATGAATTAACTGAGTCAATTGCAATAAAATTAGCAAAATATCTACTCAATTTTTGTGAGGAAAAAAACTGGAAATTAATTGGTCCTGCTCCTAGTTTAATTGCTAAAGTCGGTAAAAAATTTAGATGGCAGATATTAATACATGGTCCTGAAGGAACAAAGATACCTTTACCTGATAGATTAATATTATGGAAACTTATTCCAAAAAATGTTTTTTTAACAATAGATGTTAATCCAGCAGAGTTGTAATTACTTTGATGGAAGTTGAGGTAAATCTGAACCTAATTTAAATCTATAGAACCTTAATAAATAAGCCAATATTATAATTATTAAAATAATAGATATCCCAATTAAAAGTTTGTTGGGGCTCCAGAAAGAAAATTCAAGACTATTCATCTTCCCTTGATTTAAATTCCAAATTAATAGATTTTTTGTGATTTTTAAATTTGAATTATTTTTATCTGTAACAATAGCTTTATTAGGGTGAATGATTTTGAAAATGAGCTCTAAATTATCAATACCCTGAATAGAATTTAAATCCAACTCTAACTTATAAAAGTATTTTTTAAAAAAAATGAAGTTTTTTTGAGTAGTATTAATTTCTATATTTGTTGATTCTCCCGCTAAATCTCCAGCTGTATTTTGGGTGATTTTAAGAACTTGCTTTGTATCTTCTAAATTAAGATTTTTATGTTTCAAAGAAAAGGTTGATTCGTCTTGTTCAATTTCTGCCTCAGGAAAAATATCTTTCATCTTCTCTTCAAATTTTAATTGCCAAGGAAATTTTTTTATGTATTTACTTTCTATAACAAAATTATTGGTTATTGAATCAAGTTCACTAAGGTCAAGGGTATCCTCAATTTTAACGCAGCCACTTAAAAGTGGAATTAATAATAACAGTATTAAAAAAATGATCAGTGAAAAGCCTTTCTGAAAGGGTTTTGTTTCACCAGTTGGTGTCTCAGTTACATTAATAAATTTTTTTTTCTTCAATACTTCTCTTTTTTTGCGCAGAGAGTTAAGAGATTTTTTATTGAGTAAGGGGTCGCTTTCAAACTGTACGTTCCAATTTTCTGGCTTTTTAATGTCAGGAGAGTCTATAACTTCCATCAAATATTTTGCATTTTCTCTCGTCTTATTATCGTAAGATTTTAGAAGTTCTTTACAAAACCTTTTAGCCTCCTCCTTTTTATTGATACCACAAAGAGCAGTAATTAAGATTGTTCTTAAATTTACTCCCTCTTTGCTTGATAAAGGAAATGATTCGATTATGGGCAAAAGAAATTCAATACAATAATGATACTCACCTTTAGCTAAAGCAAGTTCTACTGTTTCTAAAACTTGCTCATAAGTTTTCATGGTCTAGGCTACTATCATTGTGCCTATTCCTGAATTTGTAAAAATCTCAAGAAGTAATGAATGTTCTATTCTTCCATCAATTATGTGAGCTGCTTTGACTCCTTGTGCTAAGGCTCTTATACAGCATTCTGTCTTTGGAATCATACCTTCAGTCACAATTTTTTTATCAATAAAATCTCTTGCCTCTTTAAGATTAGTTTTTTCAACAAGACTATTTTTGTTATCTTTTTCTTTTAAAATCCCTTGAGTATCAGTAAGAAGAATCAGTTTTTCTGCATTTATTGCAGCAGCAATTTCTCCAGCAACAAAATCTGCATTGATGTTATGAGAAATACCCTCCAAGGTTGATCCAATGCTAGAAATAATCGGGATATATCTTTTAGAAATAAGAGGATCTAATATTTCAGGATTGATTTTTGTAACCTCTCCCACTAACCCATGGCTTCCATCTCCTAGTTCTCTAGATTGAATTAAGTTGCCATCAAGACCTGATATTCCAACAGCTAAGGATCCAGTTTTATTTATGCCTTTTACAATTTGTTTGTTAACTCTACCCATTAGAACCATCTCAACAATTTCCATTGTTTTTTGATCAGTAATTCTTAATCCATTTTCGAATTTAGGAGATATTTCTAATTTGTTTAACCAATTATTAATCTCGGGTCCACCTCCATGAATTACTATCGGACAAACTCCAACTGTTGATAAAAGTGCTATGTCTCTAAAAAAAGCATTTTTTAAATTATCATTCTCCATAACAGAACCGCCATACTTTATAACAATTTTTCTACCAGAGAAACTTTGTATATATGGAAGTGCCTCGCTTAATATTGATACTCTTTGAGAATCGTTCATTATTAAAATTTATTAAAACTTGATTGAGTTGAGAAATTATGTTTTTACAAATATATCCCTATATTCAATAAAAGAGAATAAAATCAAATTCTTTTTTATTATCGTCGATAATAAATTCTGATTCAAGACCTTTGACGAAAAACCTGTTTAATCTCTCTTGTTTTTCAATCCAATTTTCTAGAGGGACAGCGTTTAATTCGAAACGCATTCTGAGACCATTTTTTTCTTCCTTAGTAATTTCTTCTATTTCTTTTAATTGAGGTGGGTTATCTTCGTCCCATAAATTTAAAGATTCTAATGACGATTCAAGATGAGCTTTTATCCCATACCTCCATCTTGTGACATCTTTAACTAGTGCTGTTAATTCTTTTGGTCTATTAAATTTGTTTGTCGCAAAATTTGGCTTGTCAAACAATTCTACAGGAGGTATTTCGGAAGTCTTTAAGCCTAATCCAATTAGAAAAATAGGTACTCCATAAAAAAAAGTAGGTACACTTAAATTTACTGAGTCTGTAAAATAAGCAGTCATTCCAATAAAAGCTAATATACCCCCAGCGGTTACTATTAAGTTTCCGGGAGATAAGTATTTCTTCATTTTGATTGAGTAGAATGAGTTTTAAATGGGTTAACAAGTATTATGCAAGATCCTAATACTGCAAATCAAGAAGATTTAATTTTTAAACTTGATCAAGATAGAGCATGGCTACTAGAAAATCTTGATAAGGGTAAATGGTCAGAAATCAGAAGCGAACTTGCCGCGCTTGAAAGAAAAATAAGCAAACTTATTATAAGTGTTCAAGAAAATAATGTTGGTATTTGATTTAAAAAGGTATTTCGTCAACTTCAGGCACTAAAGGTGAACTGTCCCAACTTGAATTTTTGGTGGTTTCTTTTTTTTCAAATGACTCATTATTTTCTTTTTGATCAGACTTAATAACATCAACTGGCGATATTTTATGAATTTTTGAAGCTGTTAGTTCTGGTTGCTTTTCTTTCGTTCCGTCTTTTCTAGTGACAGAATTCATCTTTAGACGTCCCTCAATAACAATATTTTGCCCCTCCTTTAGTTCATCTACCATTTCTTGGGCAATATTTCCCCATCCTATGATCTTGAGCTCTCTGGTTGGATCTTCACTACGTAATCCTTTAAAATTAACAATCATTTCTGCAATTGCAGTTTGGTTTTCTTTGGTATACCTCATTTGCGGAGCGCTATTAATGACCGCCTGAATTAAACAATGATTCATTACTTACTATTTAATTAAAGACATACTGATGCAGAATCAAGGAAATTGCTATAAAAATGTTTGGATCCTATCAGGGACTTCGGATGGACCTGTAATAGCTAATAGGCTTCTTGATCTAAATTATTCAGTCTTTGCAAGTGTTTTAACTTATAAAGCAGGGCAAGCTTATATTGAGAATCCAAAGTTACATATCATTACGGGGAAGTTAAATAATAAAGATCAAATAATTAATTTCATAAATAAAAATAAAATCACATGCGTTGTCGATGCTACTCATCCGTTTGCGGTAATAATTTCTAAAAATCTTAATAATGCATGTAAAGAGATTAATACACCTCTTTTACTATTTGAGAGGAAATCTCTTATAAATAACACTAATAATTTTTTTTATATTGATGATTTAAAGGATATAAATAACGTTGATATTGAGAATAAGAATATTCTTCTTGCAATAGGATCAAGATTCCTTAATGATACAGCTAATTATTATATGAATTGTAAAGCAAATGTTTTTACAAGGGTACTTCCAACTTATGAGAGTATAACTCAAGCTTTTGGATCATGTATTCAAAATTCAAACATAGCGATACTTGAACCGAGTAAAAATAATAGAAGAATTTTAGAAAAAAAACTTTGTGATTTTTGGGAGATAGATTATGTTTTATGCAGAGAATCTGGAAGTTATTCTCAGAAAAACTGGGAGAGTATAGTTTCTGGAAGTAAAATGAAGTTATTTTTGGTTAAAAGGCCGAAAGTTAAAAATGATTATTCTTACTCTTTTGATCAATATCATAATTTGATAAATCACATAATTAAAAAATATTGATGTTTAATTCATTATGGAAGTATTAGTTATGATCACAACTGAATCGAGTAACGAAAATGCTTTGCGAATGGCTAAATTACTGATACAAAATAAACTTGCAGCTTGTGTTTCGATAAAGCAAATTTTTTCAATTTATAAGTGGAATGATGATATTGAAGAAACTAAAGAGTTTGAAATCACAATAAAAAGTAAACTAGAATTTAAAGATTGTTTAATTGATTTCGTAAATAAAAATTCCACATATAATGTTCCTCAAATTATTTACAAAAAATACCATGCTGAGATGAAATATTATGATTGGTTGAATAAGACTATTTGATTAAATCTATTTTATTAACTCTTTAAGATCAATATCTGATCTAGATCCTAATTGCGTAATTATTTGCCCTGCACAAATTGAAGCTATCTCTCCGCATTTTTTGAGGGAACAATTGTTTATTAATCCATGGATAAATCCTCCCGCATAGATATCTCCCGCTCCTGTAGTATCAATAATTTTGCCTTTTGTTATTGACTCAATTATTTCAACATTATTTTTATTAACTATTAGAGAACCATTTCTTCCAAGAGTTACTATGACTAATTTACATAAGGAAGATAGGTCTTCTTGGCAGCTTGCTAATTTATCATTTTTAAATAGACTTAACACCTCGGATTCATTGCAAAAAACGATATCTACATATTCATAAATTAATTCCAAGAAACTCTCACGATGCCTATCTACACAAAATGAATCAGACAAAGAAAGGATTATTTTTGTATTAGATTGTTTCGCAATTTGGGCGGATTTAATAAAAGCTTTTTTAGCTAATTCGCTGTCCCATAAATATCCTTCTAAATATAAGTATTTACTTTCCTTAATTACAGAAAAGTCAATGTCTTTTGGCTCAAACTCTACAGATGCTCCTAGGTATGTGCACATAGTTCTTTGTGCATCAGGTGTAACCAAAATGATTGAATGAGCTGTTGGAGCACCTGCAATAGTTGGTGGAGTATTAAATATAGTTTTACTTTTTTTTATATCTTCAGAAAAGAAATTGCCAAATTGATCATTTTTTACTCTTCCTATAAATTGCACATGATTGCCTAATTCTGCTAAGGAAACAACGGTATTTGCTGAGGACCCACCTGAAATTTGTTTGATAACTTTGCAATTTTCTAACAATCTCTGAGATTCATCAGAATTAATTAGATTCATTGATCCTTTATCCAGATTATTTATCTCAAGAAACTCATCTTCAATATTTACAATAATATCTACTATTGCGTTCCCGAGACCAATGAGATCTACTTTTTTATGTTCAAAATGTCTAAAGGATTCCATCATTAATTTGGAACTAAATTACCTTAACAGTGCTCTTTTAGGACCATGTATTGGGTCTTCAATTACTATAGTTTGATCTCTATTCGCCCCCAACGAGACAATGGCAATTGGAACCTCCATTAATTCAGCTAAAAATCTTAGATAATTCATAGCATTCTCTGGGAGATCAGATAGTTTTCTGCAATCTGCAGTTGAACATTGCCAACCTTTTAATTTTTTGAAGATTGGCTTACATTTTTTTAAATCATCTGAATTTGTTGGAAAGTAGTCTATTTTCTCTCCATCGAGATCATATGCAATGCAAACTTGAATCTCATCTAATTCATCTAACACATCAAGTTTTGTAACTGCTAAACAATCAAGACCATTTACAGAAACAGCATATTTACCAATAACTCCATCAAACCACCCACATCTCCTCCTCCGCCCAGTAGTGGTTCCAAATTCACTACCTCTATCACAGAGTTGATCATTAATACTCCCTTGTAATTCCGTAGGGAATGGCCCCTCTCCTACTCTTGTGGTGTAAGCTTTTGCAACACCTATTACTCTATCAATTAGAGTGGGGCCAACTCCAGCACCAATACATGCTCCTCCTGATATAGGGTTTGATGAGGTAACAAAAGGATAAGTCCCATGATCCAAGTCAAGTAGAGTCCCTTGAGCACCTTCGAATAGGATATTCTTTTTGTTTTTTGAGGCTGCATGGATTGTCCTCGTACAGTCAACTACATGCTTTGATAATCTTTCTCCATAGTCAAGATATTCTTCAACAATGTCTTCTAATTTAAGTGGTTTAATGCCATAGATTTTTTCTAGTAGACCGTTTTTTTCTCTTAATGGAATTTCGATTACATCAATTAGCCTTTCCTTATTGAGCAAATCTCTTATTCTGATGCCATTTCTTTGTGATTTATCCGCATAAGTTGGGCCAATCCCACGACCTGTTGTACCTATTTTGTTTGAACCTCTATCAGCTTCCATCGCTTCATCTAATATTCGGTGGTAGGGCATTGTTACATGTGATGTTGATGAAATTTTTAATCCTGAGATATCAATTCCATTATCAATTAACATGTCAATTTCTTTAAGCAAGATTTTTGGATCTACAACAGTTCCCGAACCAATTAGACAAGAAGTATTTTTATAAAGTATCCCTGAGGGAATTAAATGTAATTTTAAAACTTTATCATCTACAACTATAGTATGACCTGCATTTACTCCCCCTTGATAGCGAACGACAACATCTGCCGAACGACTAAGTAAATCCGTTATTTTACCTTTTCCTTCGTCACCCCATTGGGCTCCGATTACAACAACATTAGCCAATTTTAGAAGAGCATTATTTTTGTGCGAATATTTAATATATTCAAAAATCTTGGTTTACTTTTAAAAAGTAAATGAATTGTATCAACTTTCTCTTAGAACCATTTTTTCAGCAAGAGAAAATTCTTTGGTTAAACGCTCTTTAAGTTTATCTGGTAAAGGTCTACTTGCAAAGTTTTTGTAATGACCTGCCATAGCATTTAATGCTGTTTGCATTGTGGTAAATGATTGTGTTTTATTCACCATCCCTCTATTTCTATATCTTGAAATATAGTCAGTTATGAGCGTAAGAGCCTCACTTCTTACTTCATCTTTATTTGGAGAATCTTTTGGAGTATCAACAGCTGTTTGTAATGTTTTAACAACTGAAATTGTATCCTTTGTGTAGTCACCTGTCATAGCGGTTTTTGCAGCTATGGAAGGGGAACTAAATAGTGTAAAAGCAACAATTAAGGATATTGCAAAAGATATAACTTTGGTAAGATTCTTAAAAAATAATTTTGATGTCCATTTCAGTAACATAACTAAGCTCCAAAAAAAAATAAGCCTCAAGACTTTTTATTGTACATTATTTCAGATTCGGAAATAAATGTTTCTAACAATTTATCAGTACTAATTTTAAGCTTAGTATTATTTGTTCTGCATAAAAGTTCTACTTCTTTATTAATAGAATCTCTGCCAATAATTATCTGAAAAGGAATACCAATTAATTCCGCATCTTTAAATTTCACTCCAGCTCTATCGTTTCTATCATCAAGAAGGACATCAATTTTATTAATTAAAAAGTTGTTATAGATTTGCTCAGTAAGATCACTTTGAATAGGATCTTTTAGGTTTGTTGGGATAATAATAACTTCAAAAGGAGAAATCTGGATAGGCCAACAAATTCCTTTTTGATCATGATTCTGTTCGATAGCCGCTTGAGCTATTCTTGTCACTCCTATTCCGTAACAACCCATCCATAAATTTTTTAACTGACCGTCCTTATCAGAGAACTTTGCATTTAATTTTTCACTATATTTCTGACCTAGTTGGAAAATATGTCCAATCTCGATACCTTTTTTTTCTTTAAGTTCTTCATTATCATGGATACTTACTTTATCTCCTTTTTTGGCATTCCTGATATCCCCAATTAGATAGTCTTTTGAATCAAAAGAAAATTCTTGAAAAACTTTATGGAAATTAACTTTATTCCCACCACTTATAAACTTTGAAAGGTCACTGGCAGAATAGTCAATTATTCTGGTCCATTTTTTTTCCCAATTAGAACTAGCTTTAATAGTTTTATTATCTAAATCTGGCCCGATAAAACCTAATGGTAAATCGACTAGATTTTTTTCGATAGTATTTTTGTCTTCAATCTTTTTAAGATTAAGGAGATTGAAGTGATGAAGTTTATTGATTAAGTTAAAAAGCTTTACTTCATTTATGTGTTGATCGCCTCTTATGCATGAAAGAATTGGGACCTCAAGTTTACCTTCAAACTGTGCAAGGAATATTACTACTTTAATAATCTGACTTGGGTCTAAATTGTTATTATTGCAAACTTCTAGGATTGTTTTTTGATGAGGCGTTTCCAACCACTCTGCAATATTATCTTTTAGTTGAATAGGTTGAGAGGGTAGAGAAACAGCTTTTTCGATATTGGCAGCATAAGAACCGCTTTGAGTGAACAAAATGGAATCTTCGCCAGCATCAGCAGTGACCATAAATTCTTTGGATGAAGCACCGCCAATTGCTCCACTATCAGCTTCAACCCCTACTGTCTGCAGTCCACAAGATTTAAAAATATTTTCATAAGCATTGCCCACTTTTTCATAGAAAGAAGCTAGATCGTTTTCTGAAGAATGAAAAGAATAACCATCTTTCATTATGAATTCTCTACTTCTCATCAATCCAAACCTTGGCCTTATTTCATCTCTAAATTTTGTCTGAATTTGGTAAAAACATTGAGGTAATTGCTTATAGGAATTGATGGTCTCTGATGCAATATTAGTGATCACCTCTTCGTGAGTTGGTGCTAAACCAAATTCTTTACCTTGTCTATCTTTGAGATTAAACATTATTCCTTCACCTGCGGTATATCCTTCCCACCTTTCACTTTTTTTCCATAAATCTGCAGGATGAAGTTGGGGTAATAGTAATTTTGTACAACCAATACTATTAAGTTCTTTCTCTATTATTGCGGATATTTTTTCAATAACTCTAAGCATTAGTGGCATGTATGCATAAATACCGCTGTTAACTCTGCGAATATACCCAGCTTTTAAGAGTAATTGATGTGAAATAATCTCAGCTTCAGAAGGTGTGTCACGAAGTGTCCCCAGAGGAAACGAGGTGGTCACGCGCATACAGAAAAATCCTTAGATATTATTTAATTTTATCAATTAAGATGAAAAAATAATTCAAAGTGTCTTGAGTCCCTCAACGCGGCTAGTCTAAGAATGTTCTTTCTGCTAACTTCTTCAGTAATGAAGTTCAAACTCTTTTAAAAAGTTCGTTACTACTTAATCATTTTCTTAAGTTTATGGAAAATATAGATTCCAATATTTCTAGTGAAGAGGAATTAGTAGGTATTGATGAAGTTCAAAAATTCCTAAATAGATCAAGAGCTTCTGTATATAGATATACAAATACAGATTTAAGAAATCTAAACCCTAGTTTTAATCCAAGAAAATTAAATCCCGAATTTCGGACTGATCAAAAAGATCCTTTAAAATTCCATCCTAATGAAGTAGCAAGATTTGCAAAAGATATTTTAAGAATAAAGGAAGTTACTGTAGAGGTCTTTAATACACCTTCGTCCGCTGCTCAAAATATACTTGCGCAAATATTAGACGAACTAAAATCTATTAGGTCTTTGCTAGAAAAAGAATAATTAAAAAGTCACCAATCAATGTTTTGATTTATTGACATTTTGAATGTAGGATAATGATGTTTAATTATCTCCTTAATCTTTACCAATTAAGAGTTCTTGAGTTACACGAAATCAAAGCTGTTTATTCAAAGTAAATCAAGCGAAGAATCTTCTCATGGTTCTGCTCGAAATGATTTTGAAAGAGATGATGATGACCCCTTAAGTATAAGGAGTTTATCATTAACATCTTTAGGTATTATTTTTGCCTTTTTGACAATTTTTGTACCTTCAATAAGCATTTTAATTGGCAGACCTTTATCTCAAGGAAACGAGATAATTCATAATCACGATTTTACAAAAGATGGACCTTAGATCAATACCTCCATCTCCAAGGAAGGGAATAGTGAATATTGTTGTTGAAATACCTGCAGGGAGTAGGAATAAATATGAATATTGCTCTGACGCAGGAATAATGGCCCTAGACAGAGTATTACATTCTTCAGTGAGGTACCCTTTTGATTATGGTTTTATCCCAAATACCCTTGCTGAAGATGGAGCTCCCCTTGATGCAATGGTGATAATGGACGAACCTACTTTTGCGGGTTGTCTAATAAAAGCTAGACCTATTGGAGTTTTGGATATGCATGATTGTGGTGCATATGATGGAAAACTTTTATGTGTACCTATGGCTAATCCTAGGCAGGCTAACATAGTGAGTATTAATCAAATTGCACCAAATCAGCTTGAGGATGTTGCAGAATTTTTTAGAACAAGTAAAGGACTTGATGGAAGAACAGTGCAAATTGATGGTTGGAGGGATTTTGATGTAGTTGAAAATTTATTGAAAAGCTGTATGCCTCTAAAAAAGAAAAACTTTAAAGTGCTTAAGAAATCAAATATTAGTAAATTCAATTGAAAAAAATAATTTTTTATAGTTATTTAAAATGCTCTACATGCCGAAAAGC
>QCQS01000022.1 GCA_003212115.1 Prochlorococcus sp. AG-455-E15
TTTGATGAGCCAAGATTACCAAACACTGCGGGCAAGTCTCGCAAATCGAAATCCAGTCTTACTGCAAAACAAAGCCAAAAAAAATCTGGCAGGC
Organism: Prochlorococcus sp. AG-455-E15; assembly: GCA_003212115.1. GTDB lineage: Bacteria > Cyanobacteriota > Cyanobacteriia > PCC-6307 > Cyanobiaceae > Prochlorococcus_A. The sequence continues at coordinate 95 of QCQS01000022.1, forward strand.
TCGCTTCAGATTCTATTGGCTATTACTTAAGTAGTATTGGAAGAGTACCTCTATTGACTCCAGCAGAGGAAATAGAGTTAGCTCATCATGTTCAGAACATGAAAAAATTGCAACAAATTCCTGAAACCGATAGAACGCAACGAAATCTTTATCAAATTAAGATTGGCAAAAGATCCAGAGATAGGATGATGGCAGCTAATCTAAGGCTTGTTGTCTCCGTTGCAAAAAAATACCAAAACCAAGGGCTTGAATTATTAGACCTTGTCCAGGAAGGAGCTATTGGCCTTGAAAGAGCTGTAGATAAATTTGATCCTGCTATGGGATATAAATTCTCAACTTATGCTTACTGGTGGATTAGACAAGGAATGACAAGGGCCATTGATAATAGTGCAAGAACAATCCGTTTGCCTATTCACATAAGTGAAAAACTATCCAAAATGAGAAGAGTTTCTAGAGAATTATCACATAAATTTGGGAGACAACCTACCAGATTGGAAATGGCAACTGAAATGGGAATTGATCAAAAAGACTTAGAAGATTTAATTTCGCAAAGCGCTCCTTGCGCTTCCCTAGATGCTCACGCAAGAGGCGAAGAAGACAGAAGTACTCTTGGTGAACTCATACCTGATCCAAACTGTGAAGAGCCTATGGAAGGTATGGATAGAACTATTCAAAAAGAGCATTTAGGAACTTGGCTTTCTCAATTAAATGAAAGAGAACAAAAAATAATGAAGCTCAGATTTGGCCTAGATGGTGAAGAACCATTAACACTCGCAGAAATAGGAAGACAAATTAATGTTTCACGAGAAAGAGTAAGGCAATTAGAAGCTAAAGCAATATTAAAACTTAGGGTAATGACAACTCATCAAAAAGCAGCTTAACCAAATTGATAAAATTTGCCTTAATTTTATTATATTTATTTTCAATTTTTCTAATATCAATAGTTTTTAAAAAATATAATGAAGATAGCAGAGAAATCGTCAGAAAAATTATACATATTGGAATAGGACCTTTAATACCAATTGCTCAATTTTTAGAAATCAATCAAAGATCTGCATTAATTTTTACAGGAATTATTACATTAATGGTTTTCATTAATTACACTTATAAATTATTTCCAACAATTGAGGATGTTGAGAGAAAGAGTTATGGAACATTATTTTATTGTCTAAGCTTATTTATTTTAATTTATCTTTTCTGGGATAAAGATCCATATGCATTAGTTACTGGATTTTTCATAATGACTTTTGGTGATGGATTAGCTGGGTTGATAGGAAAAAGCCTTAACTCAAAGAGTTGGACTTTTTTTAAACAAAAAAAATCTTTATTTGGCACGATGTCAATGTTTTTAACAAGTTTGATAGTAGTTTGCTCAATAGGATACGCCCAACAAAATAGTTTTAATTTAAATTATTTTACAATAGCTTTTTTTGCGACTTTGCTCGAACAATTTAGTGTTTTAGGAATAGATAATTTCATTGTTCCAATTTCTTCAGCATTATTTTTTAATTTTTTTATAACTAGCTAAGTGAATCGTATAAAATAGCGAGTAAATCTTGTGTTGTTTCTATATCTATGCAGGCATCTGTAATGCTTCTGCCAAACTGGAGATCCTCTTTGTTTAAAAGTTTTTGATTGCCTTCCTTCAAATGACTTTCAAGCATAACTCCTAAAATATTTTTTTCACCATTACTAATTTGAGAAGCTATATTTTTTAGCACTTCCGACTGTTTTCGAAAGTCTTTATTGGAATTACCATGACTACAATCAATCATTACTTTATGGGGAAGATTACATTGCTGCAATTCAGATGAAATTCTTTTAACGTGTTTACTTTCGAAATTTGGGCCTTTTGAACCGCCCCTTAAAACTATATGTCCATCTGGATTTCCCGTAGTGTTAACAATAGAAGCCATTCCATTTTCATTTACACCTAAAAAATGATGCGATTTTGAAGCTGACTGCATTGCATTTATTGCAGTATTAAAAGAACCATCGGTTCCATTTTTAAAGCCTATAGGCATTGATAATCCTGATGCCATTTCCCTGTGAGTTTGACTTTCAGTAGTCCGCGCACCTATAGCTGTCCAACTTATTAAATCAGCAATGTATTGAGGAACAATTGGATCTAGTAATTCTGTAGCAGAGGGTATGCCACGAGTTGCTAGATATGAAAGCAAACTTCTTGCCCTTCTTAAACCAGTATTAATATCATAAGAATCGTCTAGATGAGGATCATTTATTAATCCCTTCCAACCAATAGTTGTTCTGGGCTTCTCAAAATATACTCTCATTATTATTTCTAATTTATCTTTATAAATTTCTCGGAAATTTTTAATATATTTTGAATATTCCTTTGCCGCCTCAATATCATGAATCGAACATGGACCCACAATGACTAAAAGCTTCTGATCATTATGATGCAAAATATTTTGTATCGATCTTCTCGTTTTAGATACTGTATTAGCAGATGCGTGATCTAAAGGTATATCATTATGTAATCTGCTTGGAGGTATTAATGGACGTGTTTCAACAACATGTAAATCTGATGTCTTTTCTAAAGCTGAGTTATTTGATGATGTCGTCATTGATTAATTAAGAAGTTTGAATATTTAAAAAAGCATTTATGAATACTCTCCTTTTCAATATTAAAAATAACAATAGATTAGGCATTAAACCTTACTAATGAATAATTTGGAAACATTGCTAAAAGATTATGCAGATCATGTAGCTGAGAGAGCTACCAAAGGTATACCTCCTTTACCTCTAAATGCTGAGCAAACAAATTGTGTTACAAAATTATTAGAACAAGATAGTAGTTACGATTCTTCTTATTTAGTTGATTTACTAATAAATAGAGTACCACCAGGAGTTGATGAGGCTGCTTATGTAAAAGCAAGCTGGCTTACCGCTATTGTTAATTCTGAAAAATATTGCAAATCAATTAATCCTGAAAAAGCAATTGAAATACTAGGAACAATGATAGGGGGATATAATGTAAACTCTCTGGTTGAAATACTGAAAGGGAAAAATAGTTTACTTGCTAAAAAAGCGGCAGAAGTTTTAAAAAATATTATTCTTGTTTACGACTCAGCTAATGAAATCTATGAATTATCTCAAAATAATTTTTATGCAAAAGAGGTTGTAAATAGTTGGGCAAAAGCAGAATGGTTCAAAAATAAAAAAGTTCTAGAAAAAGAGATTACTTGTTTAGTGTTTAAAGTTGACGGTGAAACAAATACAGACGACTTATCTCCAGCTGTACATGCAACAACACGCCCAGATATTCCGATGCACGCATTAGCTATGTTGGAATTCAAAAAACCTGATGGACTAAAGATTCTTGATAATTTAAAAAAACAAAATTTACCAATAGCATATGTTGGAGATGTTGTTGGTACAGGGAGTTCTAGAAAATCTGCTATTAATTCACTCATTTGGCATATAGGAGATGATATTGCTTTTGTACCAAACAAAAAAACAGGTGGAATAATAATTGGCAGCAAAATAGCTCCAATCTTCTTTAATACTGCACAAGATTCAGGAGCTTTACCAATAGAAGCTGACGTATCTCAAATGAAAACAGGAGATGTTATTAAAATATATCCTTATGCAGGCATTATTAAAAAAATTGAAAAAGATTCAAATACTGAAAAATTAATAAGCAAATTCGACTTGCATCCATCAACTCTTACTGATGAGATTCAAGCTGGCGGAAGAATTAATCTTATGATTGGAAGATCTCTTACAGACAAAATTAGAAATAAATTAGATTATCAACCTAGTGAAATATTTACCAGACCACAAAATCCAACCGAAAGTAATGCAGGCTTTACTCAAGCTCAAAAAATAGTAGGCAAAGCATGCGGTTTAGAGGGAGTAAGGCCAGGAATGACCTGTGAACCAATTATGACCACAGTTGGTAGTCAAGATACTACTGGGCCAATGACTAGAGATGAACTAAAAGAACTAGCTTGTTTAGGATTTACTGCAGATTTAGTGATGCAAAGTTTTTGTCATACAGCTGCCTATCCTAAACCAGTAGATCTAGTTACCCATAAAGAATTACCTGATTTCATATCTCAAAGAGGTGGAGTAGCTCTTAAGCCTGGAGACGGCATAATTCATAGCTGGCTTAATAGAATGCTCCTCCCAGATACTGTTGGCACGGGCGGAGATAGTCATACTAGATTTCCTCTTGGAATTTCATTTCCTGGAGGCTCGGGCATTGTTGCCTTTGCTGCTGCAATAGGATCAATGCCATTAAATATGCCAGAATCTGTGCTGGTTAAATTTAAGGGAGAATTATTACCAGGAATCACTCTTAGAGATTTAGTAAATGCAATCCCTCTCTTCGCAATTAAAAAAGGACTCTTAACTGTTGAGAAAGCAAATAAGAAAAATATATTCAACGGGAAAATTATGGAAATTGAGGGATTACCAAACCTAAAACTTGAACAAGCTTTTGAACTTACTGATGCTACTGCAGAACGCTCATGCGCTGGTAGTTCCATACTTTTATCCCAAGAAACTGTACAAGAATACTTAAGAAGCAATATTTGCCTGCTAGAAAAAATGATTGAAAGCAATTATGAAGATTCAAAATCAATTTCAAGAAGAATAAATGATATGAAAAATTGGTTAAAAAAACCATCATTAATTCAACCAGATTCAAACGCTCAATATGAAGAAATAATTGAAATTGATTTAGCAAAAGTAACACAACCTATAGTTGCTTGCCCAAATGATCCAGATAATGTAAAAGAAATCACTGATGTTTCAAATACAAATATTGACGAAGTTTTTATAGGTTCTTGTATGACGAATATTGGCCATTACAGGGCAGCTGCGAAAGTTCTTGAAGGTGTACAAAATTTAAAAGCTAAATTATGGATTTGTCCACCAACAAAAATGGATGAAGAAACTCTAAAAGCTGAAGGTTACTATAAAATTTTCGAAGATTGTGGTGCAAGGTTAGAGTTACCAGGCTGTTCTTTATGTATGGGAAATCAAGCCAGAGTAGATGAAGGTTCCGTAGTATTTTCTACTAGTACAAGAAATTTTGACAATAGACTTGGCAAGAATGCACAAGTCTTTTTAGGCAGCGCTGAATTAGCAGCAGTTTGCGCACTGCTTGGCAAAATACCTGAAGTTGAAGAATATCAGGATATTACTAAAAATAAAATTAATCCATATTCAGATGAACTTTATCGCTATCTTCAATTTGATGAAATACACGATTTCAGCTTGACAAAGTAATCATGGACTATGCCAAACTTTATAAAAAATAATATTCAAAAAACAAGTAATAATTCTTCTCGTAGCATTAAAAAATTATTAAAACAAAGATCTCTAATCGTTGCATTTTCGCTCTTATTAACAGGTTTAGGAGCCTCAATTACAAGCATATCTTTTAAAACTGGAATCTATTTTATTAATAATTGGAGATTAGCATTATTAGACCAATTCCCATCTATTGCGGTCTTACCTATTTTTGGAGCTCTAGGAGGAGCTATTGCAGGATATTTGATCAAAAATATAGCACCTGCAGCAAAAGGTTCAGGAGTGAGTCAAATCATGGGTTTTTTAAGACATAAAAAAGTTCCAATGAATTTAAAAGTAGGATTGGTAAAGCTAATATCTGGAATTATTGCTATTGGTAGTGGATTCCCTTTGGGTCCAGAAGGTCCATCCGTTCAAATGGGAGGATCAGTAGCTTGGCAAATGGCCAAATGGCTCAAAGCTCCTACAGCTTTTAGAAGAGTAATAGTAGCAGCAGGGGGTGGTGCTGGAATAGCTGCAGTATTTAGCGCTCCATTAGGCGGGTTTGTCTATGCAATAGAAGAGTTATTAAACTCTGCAAGACCAGTAATTTTGCTATTAGTAGTAATCACAACTTTCATTGCAGATTCATCTGCTGATATTATTCAAGCCTTAGGTTTAGATCCTAAAGCAGGAGGGTTTGATTTTAACCTCGGATTTTTAATTCAAAAAGAATATGACCCATCAGTTTTTTTCTTACCTGTAGATTTTATTTACTTAGTTTTACTAGGAATAATTATTGGAATATTTGCAGAATTGTACAGCAGATATGTTTTGTTGATGCAAAATCTTGGGAAAAAGTGGTACAAAAATAAATTTGTTTTAAAAATGAGTATTTGTGGACTTATTTTAGGAAGCATCTACTCTGTTTTACCCAGTACATTTCATAATTTAGATGAATTACAGAAAATAATAGCTGAACAAAATACAAGTATAGGAATTGCTTTATTAGCAGTTTTAGTATTATTTATCACGACAGGTTTAGCTGCAGCATCTGGAGCTCCTGGAGGATTGTTCTATCCAATGCTTACTTTAGGTGGGTCAATCGGACTAATAATAGGGAGCTGGGTGGAAATTGCGACAGGCCATGCACCAAGTACATACATTTTTGCGGGAATGGGAGCTTTCGTAGCAGGATGTTCACGAACACCAATTACCGCAATGTTTTTAGCTTTCGCTTTAACAAAAAATTTATTAATAATGAAACCTGTGTTAATCAGCTGCATTGCCAGTTTCTTGATAGCAAGAGCTTTTAATGAAGAATCAATTTATGAAAGACAAATACAAATAGAATTAGAAGACTAAAAAACTACCTTCAATCAAAAACAGCAGTTTTGCTGTTGTAAACAAATACTTGATGATTCAGATGTAATCTAACTGCTCTTGCTAAAGCTATTCTTTCAATATCTCTTCCTTTTCTAATCAAATCGTCAACTTCATCCCTATGACTTACATTAACTGTGCATTGCTCAATTATCGGGCCTTCATCAAGATCTTCAGTAACATAGTGAGCAGTAGCACCGATTAATTTAACACCTCTCTTCCAAGCTCGATGATATGGTTGCCCACCCTTAAATGCAGGTAAGAAAGAATGATGAATATTTATTATTGAAGAAAACTTTTTTAAAAAAGAGTCACTCAAAATTTGCATATATTTAGCTAATACAACGAGATCAATTTCATATTCTTTTAGTAAATGTAAAAATTGATCTTCAACAGCAGATTTATCAGTTTTAAAGGTATCAATATAAACAAATTTTGCATTAAAGTCATTTGCAATATTTTCAAGATCAGAATGATTTGAAATTATTAACGGGACTTTCATTTTGAGTTCTCCATTTCTTACTCGCCAAAGTAAATCAATCAAACAATGATTTTGTTTACTCACAAAAATTGCAACATTTGGAATTTCATCAGAATAATTTACGTTAAATTTTCCATTTACTTCATCTGCAATTTTTTCAAATTCTTTATAAATTTCATCTCTATTAAAAAAGGCATTTTTACTATTCCATTCAATTCGACTAAGAAACAAACCGGCATCTTGATCTGTATGATGATCAGAATGTTTTATGTTTCCTCCGTAACTTGAAATCCAACTTGTAAGTAAACTCACAAGGCCAGGACGATCGGGGCAAACAATTTTGAATATAATTGAAGGATGTTCCAAAAAATCTTTAACTATTAAGTCAAATAAACAAGTATATCTAATATATCAATGAAAAGCTTAAAAGAAAATTTTCAAAAAGCACACATAGTTATTATTGGATCAGGGATTATTGGAAAATTTAATGCCTTAGAATTATCAGAATTAGGTTTCAAGGTTACGATAATAGATCCAACTCAACTCCAAAATAGTAGCTATGCAGCCTTAGGTTTACTAATGGGTAATATGTACCAAAGAAGGAGAGGTAGAAGCTGGGATCTCAGGAAAGAAAGCATTGAATTATGGCCGCAATGGATTACATTTCTGCAAAAATATAATAGTGAATTAAATATCAAAAAACCATTAATACAACTAACTACTAATGAAGAAAAGTTTAAAAAATTAGAGAAATTTATTTATGAAAATAATGATCAAAACTTACGAATTTTAGAAAGAGACTCAATATTTATCAAGAATATAAATAAAGCCTTCCAAACAAAAAATATAAAAGGAATAATTTCCTTAAAAGATGGCAGAATAAATCCTTTTTCTTTACTTCAAACATTAGATAAATATCTAAAACACAAAAAAATCAGTTTTTCAGAAGTAGAAATAATAAAAATCAGAAAATTAAACAATCAATGGATTTCTACAACAAGAAACAATGAAAATATCAAATCTGATATGATTATTTTGTGTAATTCACTAAAAGCAATTAATTTAATAGATGGTATATCTCACAACATCACATTAAAACCTGTCTTAGGTCAAGCTATGGAAATTGATATAAATGATGCAGAAGTTGATTTATTATCGCTGCCAAAACAATTCAATATAAATGGTAAAAATATAATTCCAAAATCAAAAAATAAGCTAATTATTGGATCAACTGACGAATATAGTACTAAGCCAGAAGAAAATACTTTTGAAAAACTTACAAATTTTCTCGATAAAAGACCAAATTGGCTGATAAAAGGTAAGATTTCTAAAAAATGGTACGGCATAAGGTCAAGGCCAGATGGTGAACCTTCACCGATAATGAAAAATCTTGAAGATGGACTAATTATATGTACAGGTTTTTATAAAAATGGGATTTTACTTGCTCCAGCTTGTTCTAAATGGGTTGCTAATGAAATTAAAAATTACTTTTCTTAATCTTTCGTTTCAGTAAAATCCGCATCAATTACATCATCTCCACCTTTTTCGTTTGAATCACTCTGATCGGGACCACCCGCCGCGCCAGGTGATGGTGGCTGATTGCCAGGTTGCTGATAAACAGACGAACCAACTGCATACAGTTCTTGCTGAAGTTCTTCAAGAAGTTTTTTCATTAATTCATAATCTTCTTTTGAAGTTGCCTCTTTTAAAGCATTACTTTTTTCTTCAACTTTAGACTTTGCTGCAGCATCAATTTTGTCTCCCAGCTCACCAAGTTGCTTTTCTGTCTGATAGACAAGTGTTTCAGCTTGATTTTTTAAATCGATTTTTTCTCTTTTTTCTTTATCTGCAGATGCATTTGATTCAGCATCTTTTACCATTTTTTCTACTTCATTATCAGAGAGAGTTGAAGCACCAGTAATAGAAATACTTTGCTCTTTACCACTTCCTTTATCTTTAGCAGTAACACTAAGAATTCCATTTGCATCAATATCAAATGTAACTTCAATTTGTGGAACACCTCTAGGTGCTGAAGGGATACCATCTAATCTGAAAGTTCCTAAGCTTTTGTTATCAGAAGCCATTTCTCTTTCACCCTGCAATACATGAATTTCTACATTTGTTTGTCCATCAACAGCAGTTGAATATGTTTCAGATTTCTTTGTAGGCACTGTAGTATTTCGATTTATCATTTTTGTCATTACTCCCCCTAAAGTCTCTACACCTAATGAAAGTGGAGTAACGTCAAGTAACAATATATCTTTAACCTCTCCTGCCAAAACTCCTCCCTGAATAGCAGCTCCAACAGCTACAACCTCATCAGGATTGACAGTTTGATTTGGTTCTTTACCAATTATTTTTTTAACTAAATCTAAAACAGCAGGAATTCTAGATGAGCCTCCCACCATAACAACTTCATCAATTTCACTAGTGGAAATTTTTGCATCACTGATAGCTCTCTCAACTGGGGTCTTACACCTATCAATTAAAGAAGCAGCTAATTCCTCGAACTTTGCTCTAGTGAGGTTCAAATCCAAATGTTTTGGTCCTTCGGGAGTCGCTGTAATGAAAGGTAGATTTATTTCACTTTGCGTAGCATTTGAGAGCTCTATTTTTGCTTTTTCTGCAGCTTCAGTCAATCTTTGTAATGCTTGCTTATCTTGTCTAAGATCAATTCCCTCATTTGATTTAAAAGTATTAGCTAAGTGATCTACGATGCATCTATCAAAATCATCACCACCTAAATGTGTATCTCCAGATGTAGAAAGAACTTCAGTGACTCCATCACCAGCTTCAATAACTGAGACATCAAATGTTCCTCCTCCTAAATCAAAAACAAGAATTTTTTCATTTTCTTTATCCAAACCATATGCTAAAGCTGCAGCAGTTGGTTCATTAACAATTCTCAGGACTTCTAAACCTGCAATCTTTCCAGCATCTTTCGTAGCCTGTCTCTGAGAATCATTAAAGTAAGCTGGAACTGTAATTACAGCCTGTGTAACTTTGTCTCCAAGATATTTACCTGCATCATCTGCTAACTTTCTTAAAACTTGAGAACTCACCTCTTCAGGAGAAAACTGCTTATTCAAAATAGGACATTTTAATTTGACACTAGAACCAGATTTTTCAACAGAATAACTAACTTCTTTAGATTCTTCATTAACTTCATCAACTCTTCTACCAACAAAACGTTTAGCAGAATAAAAAGTATTTTCAGGGTTCATCACAGCCTGTCTTTTTGCTATTTGTCCAACAAGCTGATCTTGATTTTTTGTATATGCAACAACTGATGGAGTAGTTCTGAAACCCTCAGCATTTGCTATTACAGTAGGTTTACCACCTTCCATAACAGCGACACAACTATTTGTTGTTCCTAAATCAATTCCTACAACCTTACCCATGGGTAAATTCTTAATATTTGCTATTCTCCATAATCGGTCATCGTCGCCATTATTGTTACTCAAGGACGGGGTGTGGTTCCCGAACAGATCAGTTTTTTTAAGGAAAAAATTCTAAACATGATTTCAAGTAAGACATCTTTTATAGCATTAATTGGTAATCCAGTAAGCCATTCTTTGTCACCAATAATGCAAAATGCTGCCCTTCAATATTTAGGGTTAGATTTAATCTATATTGCTATACCCTGTAAAGATGAAGATCTAGAATTAGTTCTGAATTCTTTTAAGAAGATTAATTGCAAAGGTTTAAACATTACAATTCCACATAAAGAAAAAGTATTTAATCTTTGTAGTGAAATCTCACCTATTGCTCACAAACTTAAAGCAATAAATACCCTGAAATTAAATTCCCAAAAAGAATGGAGTGCAACTAATACTGATGTAGAGGGATTTATTTATCCATTAAAAAGTTTAAACTTATCAAAGAAAAAATCAATAATTCTTGGCTCAGGGGGTGCAGCAAGATCTGTTATTCAAGGTTTAATAAATTTAAATCTCTCAACAATTTCAGTAATATCACGTAACAAATCATCACTAAATGAACTAATAAAAAACTTTGATAATCAAATTCAACTGCAAGGTTTCTTAAATAATGATGATCAAGCTCAAATTTTAATTCAGGAAGCAGATTTAATTGTAAATACAACACCAGTAGGGATGAAAACAACTAAATATGAAAATAATGTATTGCCATATGGCGAGGCTTTTTGGAGATCTCTTAATTCAAAAACAATTGTTTATGATTTAATCTACAATCCTGCCCCAACTCCTTTACTAAAATTTAGCGCCAAAAAAGGATGCATGACTATAAATGGTTTGGAAATGCTTATTGCTCAGGGAATGAGATCAATATCATTTTGGACTGATGGTTTAGAAGTACCTTTTGATGTAATGAATGACGCACTAAAAAAATATCTTTAAAAAAATAATCCTATTTTTCAAGAAATTGCCTATGGTAATGTATCGTAAATAATGAACAGACGCTCATCACACTAATTTATGAGCCAAAGACCTTGTCTGAAACTATGAACGATCAACAATCTTATTACGAAACCATGTATATCCTCCGCCCAGACATTGCGGAAGATGAAGTTACTAATCACATTGATAAATACAATAAGCTTTTAGAAGAATTTGGCGGTACGATTCTCGATAGTCAAATGAGAGGCAAGAGAAGATTAGCCTATCAAATAGCAAAACATAGAGAAGGCATTTACGTGCAACTCAGTCATCAAGGTGATGGGCAACATATCTTCAAAATTGAAAAAGCAATGAGACTAAGTGAAGATGTTATTAGATACATGACCGTTAAACAAGATGGTCCTTTACCAGCCCCAAGACCCTCGAGCAAGAGCGCATCTCAATCAGAGAAAAAAGATAGTCCAGATGCTGAAGTTGATTCTAAAGAAAAACAACCAGTAACTAGTGGTGATAATTCAAATTCGGAAAAAGTTGATGCTGAAACTAAAGAAAATGTTGAATCTTAAATGTTAATCATTTGTTTTCGAATTTAACTCAGCCCATATTTTATTAGACATACCCCACATATAAATGAAACCCTCTGCTAAAGAATGATTAAAAACATCATCTTTGCTATAAGTTGCTAAATCTTCCCTATAAAGTGAATTTTTTTCCGACATTCTCCCAATGACGATTGCATTACCCTTATAAAGTCTAATCTTTACTCTTCCATTAACTGTAGTTTGAGTCGATGATATAAATGCATCTAAACTTTCTTTAAGAGGTCCAAACCAAAAACCTTGATAAACTAATTGACCCCATTTTTTTTCCACTATTCCTTTAAAATCAACAACATCAGGGTTTAATGTTATGCTCTCTAATTCTTTGTGAGCTTTGATTAAAAGTGAGAGACCAGGTGTTTCGTAAATCTCTCTGCTTTTAATTCCAACTACTCGATCTTCAATCATATCTATTCTTCCAAAACCGTGGATACCTGCAAGATCATTAGCTTTTTGAATAATCTCTAATGGAGTTAAAAATTCATCATTAATTCCAATTGGAAACCCATTTTTAAAAACAATTTCTATATCATGATGAGAATCAGGTGAATTATCAATTGATGATGTCATCAAAAAAATATCCTCAGGTGCTTCTTGCATGGGGTCTTCTAATATGCCTGCTTCAATACTTCTACCAAGTAAGTTAACGTCTATTGAATATGGCGATTTTTTTGATACTGGTGCAGGTATACCAAATTTTTCTCCATAAACTATGGCCTCCTCTCTACTCATATTCCACTCCCTTGCAGGAGTAATAATTTTTAAATCTGGACCTAAAGCATTAATTGCTAAATCAAACCGAACTTGATCATTGCCTTTACCAGTACATCCATGAGCTACTGCATCAGCATTAATCTCTCTAGCAATATTCACGAGATTTTCAGCAATTAAAGGCCTAGCAAGGGCTGTTGATAAGGGATATTTATCTAGATATAATGCGTTTGCTCTAATGGCTGGAAAAGCGTATCTCTCAACAAAACTATTAACTAAATTGCCAACGATTGATTTAGATGCACCAGAATTTAAAGCTTTTTGCCTAATCAGTTCTAAATCATCGCCTTGTCCAAGATCTGCTACAAAAGTAACCACTTCTGAAATTCCATATTCATTTTTTAAATATGGAATACACACGCTCGTATCTACCCCGCCAGAATAAGCTAGTACAACTTTTTTTATCTGCTGCATCTAAATTTGCTCCATAAATTTAAAATTTTGAGGTAATTAAGAATTTAAAAACTTATTAAATAATAATATTATTGTAACCAACAGAGCTGGACCAAAAACTAGTAACAACAAAAGAAAGTTATTAATTATTAAAACATTGGGGTATAAGTATCCAATAAGCTTAAATAATCCTGACAGCAACAATGAAATTAGCCAGATAAAAAAGTATTTTAAATTTGCTTTATCAAACAAAGTTTTTCGTGTGCATCATTATGTATTATCTTATATATAGAACATAGCCTTTAATGGATTCAAATAAATTAAAACTTAGATTGGACGACATTTCTGAAGTCAATCCAGCTTTAACTTGCTATCACAGAGATGATCCAGCTCCTGTGTTGCCATTAAGAGAGGAACCTGACCTACTATCTTGGCTAGAAAATACAGGTAGACTTGTGGCAGAAAAAGATGGAGATTCACAAGAGATTAGTACAATAGAAGAAGAAGAACTTTCAGCACTTATGGGAGAAAAAGAAGATTATAAAACTGAAGAAGATCCTATATTAGAAGATGATTGGGAAGATTAAAAATTTTAACTTTGAATTTTTATTTATATTAAATACTTTTGCTTTAACAGTTACCTCATATTTTTTTAATAGTTTTATTTTTATAGGAGTTTACATACTATTTTTCTTTATTTCTATTTTTACAACGAAAAATGGTCTAAAGATTATCAAAAAATTTAATTTACTTCAAAATATTAGGAGTGAAGGCCCAGCTAATCACTTTAAAAAAAGTGATACTCCAACAATGGGTGGGATTTTTATGATAATCCCTTTTTTAATTTTACTTTTGATAATAACTATCAATTTAGGTTCTCTAAAATTATTTCTTTTATTTCTTACTATTTTTGGTTTCTTTATTACAGGATTTTTAGATGATTATTTAAGTATTAAAAGAAAAGAGAACACAGGTTTAAAAACAAATCAGAAATTTATCCTACAAAGTATCGTCTCAATAATTTTTATATTGTTGGCCTATGAAAAAAATTTTATCAGTCCATTAATAACAGTTTCTGACTACTGGGGTTTAAATATGAATATTTTCATATTGCCAGTTTCTTTTTTAGTTCTTGTGGGGATAAGTAATTCAGTAAATTTGACTGATGGACTTGATGGATTATCAGCTGGATGCAGTGGGATTGTTTTTTATGGATTAGGAACAGAAATATTACTGAAAGAACAGCAAGAACTTTTTGTTTTTAGCATCTTATGTTTTTCGATGTGCGGCATATGCTTAGGATTTCTAAAGTATAATAGTTATCCTGCAAAAATATTTATGGGCGACACAGGATCTCTAAGTATTGGAGCAATTCTGGGTTCTATTGCGTTATTAACCAATAGTGTTTTTACCTTATCTATTTTCTCAGGAATATTTATTATTGAATCATTATCAGTAATGATTCAAGTAGGGTTTTTTAAAATTACAAAAAAATTATTTCATAAAGGTAAACGCGTATTTTTAATGGCTCCACTACACCACCACTTTGAACTTAAAGGAATAAAAGAACAAAAAATAGTTGAAAATTTTTGGAAAATCAACATTTTACTTGTAATTTTAGGTATAGTTTTAAAAATCAATCTTTAAAAAATTTGTTATGAATTTTTTTACATGGAAAGATAATGGATTAACAAGTGACTGCTCAAGTCTTGATGCAATGGCATCAAGATTCGAAGAAACTGCCAACTTAATGAAAAAACTTTCTAAGAAGGGCTTTAAACTAAAGAAAACTCAAAATAATCAACTAATTCTTCACCCTGATCCTGAGGTTTTTGATCAATGGGGTTTTATAAGTGAGGAAGTCCCTTTTAAACAACTTTGTTTAATGTCAGATGAAGAATGACTATTTGAATTTGAAAATTCTTCAGTAAGTACTGATAAATAATTGCGTACATGAGTGTTCCAACTAAAGTGCCTGTTGACACCCTCAATTCCATTTCTGCTCCATAACTTCCACTGATTATTATTTGATATTCCTTTTTCAAGAATAACTTTCAACTCATTGATATCAGTAACATCTACTAGAAGTCCATTTTCACATTTTGAACGAATTTCTTTTGGCCCTCCATCATTTGTTGATATTATTGGCAATCCACATGAAGAAGCTTCAAGAAGAGTTAAACCAAAAGGCTCTGTTAAAGCTGGATTTACAAATACACCACCTCTGCTAGCAGCCCACCTATATAAAGCAGGAATCTGACTTGGAAGATGTTTTTTTGGATAAGCTACTTTTCCATACAAATTATATTTATCAATTGTTTCAAAAATATTATTGAAAACATCTTTTTGTTGAGGATCAAGTTTTGAAGTATTCTCTCTACAACCTAAAATCAAAATTAAATTAGTTTTTCTTTTTAATTTTTCAGATCTTCCATATGCTTCGATCAAGGATGGAATATTTTTTCTCCGTACAGCTCTAGATATAGTCAAAAATGGAGGTTTAGTAGAATCCTTTAGAAAAGGTTTCATCATGTTATCAATTTCGGCTGTCTCGCTTGTGGAGTGAATATGGTGAAATTTATTATGATCAACACCAGGAGGAATAACCTTAGCTTTGTGAGGTGAAAAAGAAGAATAT
>QCQS01000023.1 GCA_003212115.1 Prochlorococcus sp. AG-455-E15
ATAAAAAGAATGACTCATGATACCTTCACCTCTGGTTATCCTTACAAATTCCCCGCGAAATCCAATTAATCCTCTTGATGGTACAAGAAATTCTAATTGAGTTCTACCATCTGAACTTGTCTGCATGTTTTTCATCTCTGCCTTTCTAGATCCAAGTTTTTCGATGCAAGAACCAACAGATACTTCAGGTACATCTAAAACCAAAGTCTCTATAGGCTCACATTCAACATTATCAATTTCTCTGAAAATTACTTGAGGTTGTGAGATTTGAAACTCAAAACCCTCTCTTCTCATAGTTTCAATCAATATCCCTAGATGTAATTCTCCTCTTCCTGAAACTGAGAACCTGTCAGGAGAATCAGTTTCTTCTACTCTCAAGGCAACATTTGTTAAAAGTTCCCTCTCCAATCTATTTTTTAATTGTCTACTAGTAACAAATTTCCCTTCCTTACCTGCAAATGGTGAATCATTGACAACAAAAGTCATATTTAAGGTAGGTTCATCAACTTTGATTAATGGAAGAGGATGAGGAGAATCGGGGCATGCTATGGTCTCACCAATATTGACGTCATCGAAACCAGAAACAGCGACAATATCACCTGCAAATGCTTCATTTATATCAATTCTTTGTAATCCTTCAAATCCTAAAAGTTTACTAACCTTACCTTTAACAGTTTTTCCGTTTTCTTTAATTAAACTAGCCTGTTGGCCATTTTTTATAGTCCCATTGTGGATCTTTCCAATTACTATTCTGCCTAAGAAATCAGAATAGTCCAAAGTTGTTATTTGTAGCTGAAGAGGCTTATTAGAGTCACCTACTGGAGGAGGAACGTGTCTGATAATAGCTTCAAAAAGAGGCATCATATTGTCACTATTAGATTCCATCTCTTCTTTTGCGAAGCCAGATAAGCCACTCCCAAAAAGATAAGGGAAATCACATTGATCATCATCAGCTCCTAACTCCAAAAACAAATCAAGGACCTTATCAATTGCTATTTCTGGGACTACTCGTGGTCTATCAATTTTATTTACAAAGACTATAGGCCTAAGTCCTTTTTCTAATGCTTTTTTTAAAACAAATCTTGTTTGAGGCATAGGTCCCTCATTTGCATCAACAATAAGCAGACAACCATCAACCATTCCCAAAACTCTCTCAACTTCTCCTCCAAAATCAGCATGTCCAGGTGTATCTATAATATTAATTCTTGTGTCTTTATAGTTAACTGCAGTATTTTTTGAGAGAATTGTTATCCCCCTTTCTCTCTCAAGATCATTAGAATCCATTACACATGTAGGGATAACTTCATTGTCTCTAAATATTCCTGATTGAGATAACAATGCATCTACAAGTGTTGTCTTCCCATGATCTACGTGAGCAATAATTGCAACATTTCTAATTTCTTTTATCGAAGATGACATTTATAGAATTTATATAAATAGTGGGTTGACTTTAATAAGGCTAACTCAAAGTATGCTTATTATGAGAATTTTTTCTTTAAGACTTTGAAAAATATAATTTAATTGAATAATTTAATAAATCAAATAAATTTATAAATTTCTATTTGAGCTTTCAAAAACTTTTAATGCTTCAATTGACCCCTCATATCTCCAATGCCAGGGTTCGTAATCTATATATTTGTTATCTTTGTTGAACGACAACTTAAAATGAAACTTCGCTGCATTCTTAATTAGCCATCTAAAGGCTTCAGTATTTTCGAAGTCAGTTTCGAAGTCTGTCTCTCTTTGAGTAGCATCACCTATGTCAATTGCGAAACCAGTACTATGTTCAGAATATCCTGGAGGGGCTGAAACTCTAGCTCTTTCTGCAGCATCTTGATTTCTAATAGATTTTAAAGAATAAAAGATATCATTTTGCAATTTTATTGATCTATAACCACTCAAGAAGACCAAATATATACCGTCTTTTTTCGCTTCTTCTCTCATCTTTAGTAGAGAATCGCGCATATCCATATGAACTTCAATATTAGGCTCAATTAAAACTAGCTTCTCCTTAGAAATTTCCGCATAGGGTAGATGACCTAAAATTCTATGATCGTGATTTATCTGAGCCTGAAAATTGAGATTATCAAGAGATCCTATTTCTATATTTTTAATTAATCGCAATGCAGCGACAGAAAAGATAAGAAAAAGAAATGGAGAAAATATTAATAGTTTTTTAAATAATGTTGAATTTGGATTATTTAGGTAAGTTCTTTTGGCAAGAGGTATATCAAATTGATCGATATCTTTGTTTAGTTCCAATATTTAGAAGTGAATTTGGAAAAGATATTTCGATATTAACTATTATTTTAAGAAATGCACTTTTATAAGCAAAAAAGATGTAGTTTTTATATACAGTATTATTTTTTTTTCATATGTTGAGGGTAGCTGTTATTGGTGGAGGTCCAAGTGGTTCATGTGCGGCAGAAATACTTGCTAAAGCTGGAATAAAAACTTGGCTCTTCGAGAGAAAATTAGATAATGCGAAACCATGTGGAGGAGCAATTCCACTTTGCATGGTCGAAGAATTTGATTTACCTGAGTCAATTATTGATAGAAAAGTAAGGCATATGAGAATGATATCTCCATCAAATAGAGAAGTAGATATAAGTTTAGATAGAGTTTATGGGAAAAGTGATAATGAGTTTATTGGGATGTGTAGAAGAGAAGTTATGGATGCCTTTATGCGAAACAGAGCATCAGATCTTGGTGCTACATTAATAAATGGATTAGTTACTTCAATTGATACTGGCGATAATAATCAAGGGCCATATAAGCTTTCCTACTCAGATTTTACGAATGGAGATAAAAAAGGGGAACTAAAAGAGCTTACTGTTGACCTTTTGATCGGAGCTGATGGAGCCAATAGCAGAGTAGCAAAAGCAATGGATGCAGGTGATTACAAAGTTGCTATAGCATTTCAGGAAAGAATCAAATTGCCTAAAGAAGAAATGAGTTACTACGAAGATCTTGCTGAAATGTATGTTGGAACTGATGTTTCTCCTGATTTTTATGGGTGGGTATTTCCTAAATATGATCATGTTGCTGTGGGAACAGGAACCATGCAAAAGAATCAGTCATTAATTAAAGGGCTTCAAGAGGGTGTAAGAAATAGGGCAAAGAAAAGACTTGTTAATGGTGAAGTAATAAAGGTAGAAGCTCACCCTATTCCAGAGCATCCAAGGCCAAGAAGGGTAGTTGGAAGAATGGCATTGGTTGGTGATGCAGCTGGTTATGTTACAAAAAGTTCTGGAGAGGGAATATATTTTGCTGCAAAAAGCGGAAGAATGTGTGCTGAAGAAATTGTTGAAGCATCAAAAAATGGTCAAATAATTCCATCAGAAAAAGATTTAAAAAACTATCTTAAAAAATGGGATAAAAAATATGGCACAACTTATAAGGTGCTAGAAATCCTTCAAAATATTTTCTACAGAAATGATTCTGCTAGAGAAGCCTTTGTTGAGATGTGTGATGACATGGATGTTCAAAGACTTACTTTTGATAGTTACTTATACAAAAAAGTTGTCTCTATGAAACCATTACAGCAACTTAAAATTACAATGCTTACACTTGGTTCGATTTTAAGAGGAAAAGCCCTAGCGCCTCTAAAATATAAACCCGTTGATAGTGCTGTTAGGGAAAATAAAGAAGTAGAAAAAATGCTAGAAAATTATTCAATAAAGGGAGGGATTAAAGTTAAGAGTTCAAAAGTGTAAAGTCGGCAATTTTTAGAGAATAATTTCTAATTAAGCTCAACAAATTGAGTCTATTATTTCTTATTTTTAAATCCTCTGACATTATTAGGACTCCCTTTTCATTATCAAATAAATCCTCGATAGTGTGTACATTAATCTCAAACAAATTTAGCAGCTCCAAATAATTGGAATAACCTTCTGAAAAATGTTTTTCTAATTCCCCTATAAATTCAAAAACTTTGAATTCACAATCTTTTTCAAAAAGTTTTGTGTTTACATAATCTCTTGTTGAGAGAACGTCTCTTGAAATATCACTTTTATTTGCTAATTTGCTTACCCTAGTAATTACCTTCTGGATTTCAACAAAATTATCCTTTTCGTTAAAATTGATAATAGAATTAACTCTATTTTTAAGATCAACAATATTCAATACTCTTTTTTGAGATAATTCATCAGAAGAGCAAACGGCCTTTATTAATTCTTTACTTAGTGATATTTCTTCTAGATGACTAACAATTCTTTGAACTAAAAATTCATTTAAATCATTAAATACTGTTTCTCTTGAGAAGTTTAAATTCGGAAATACGATTTTCCAAAAATTAATAAGTTCGTTAAATAATTTATCTAAAGGCAAATCAAGTTCATAATCCCAAATTATTTTAATCACTCCATTCAAATTTCTTCTTAAAGCATAAGGATCAGATGATCCACTAGGACGTTTACCAGAAATAAATATACTTATTAGAGTTTCGATCTTATCTGCTATGGAAACTATTGCACCATATTTTGTGGAGGGCAAAGCATCTTTATAAAAGGAAGGTAAATAATGTTCAGCAACAGCCAAGCAAACATCCTCACTAAATCCCTCATATTTAAGATATTTACCACCCATTATTCCTTGCAGCTCTGGGAATTCGAAAACAATTTCGCTACACAAGTCGTTTTTACAGTATTTAGCAGCTTCTATTATTTTTTTTTCTTCTAAAGACTTATCATTTAAAAATCTAAGAATTTTTTTAGTAACTTCCTCTATCCTTTCTACCCTCTGAAATATATTTCCAAGTCCTTTTAAATATGAAACAGATTTAAGCTTTTCATTTCTTTCGATTGAAGCAACTTTTTTGTCACTTTCTACAAAAAACTTTGCATCTGAAAACCTTGCCTTTAATACTTTCTCATTACCTTTGGCAATATTATTATTTGATTCTTCAAGACCATTTGAAATAACACAGAAAGTTGTACTAATATTTTTTTCAGAGCTTAAATCTAGTTTAGAAAAACTTTCGTTATTAAATAAAAGAGGAACGTATCTCTGATGAATTTTCATGACTGTTGAGAGAACTTCAACCGGAAGATCAAGAAATTCATTACTAAATTTGCCAATAATTAAGTCTGGCCATTCAACTAAATCAGTTAGTTCATTTAGTAATCCTTCTGAAAGGTCAGGTTTCAGATTTAAAGATTTAGATGCCTGATTTATTAAACTTTCAATTTTTTCTTTTCTTTCTTTTCGAATAGCTATTACTCTATTTCGTTTTAATAATTCAAAAAAAACATCAGGATTCTGAACTTCTAAAACTTCATTGATTAGCCTATGACTTTTTGTTTTATTACTTATTTTGATTTTTGGATCACATTCATCAAATTCAAACTCAAGAATTTCATCATTATAAATAGATGCAATCCACCTAATAGGTCTTGAAAATTTTATGTTCCCACCCCCCCATTTCATAAATCGAGGACCTTGAAGACTCTTTACTAATTTTGGGATAATCGAAGACAAAGAAATTTTTGTTGATAGTCCTTTCTCAATTTTCTTTCCAAATACAAAATCACCCTTTTCCGTATTTTTTATTTCTAGCTCACCTACATCTATATCTAAGCTATTAGCAAACCCTAAAGCAGCATTAGTAGGAATTCCATTTAAATAAGCTAAATTTGCTTTAGGCCCTTTTCTTTCTATTATCTTATCTTCTGCATAATCAACTAAACCTTCGAGAAGAAGAACTATCCTCCTTGGTGTGGAGGTAACAACTATTTGTTCGAATTTGATTAACTTTTTATCCAATTCAAATTCTATTAGAGATTTAAATTGCTCTAGAACAGAATGAGAAAATTTTGCGGGCAACTCTTCTGTTCCTATCTCAAGTAAATATTTAGACAAGAAAAAAATATGACTTCACTTACTATAATTTACTACCAGTTAAATAAGCTTTTCGCTAATGTATAAAAAGAGATATGTTTTGGTCCTTTGATCAAGGTTGAGAAAGTAAAAAAGAAAAAAGATTCTGCAAAGGAAGAGACTGTTTGTTTAGCAAATGGGCTAGAAGTTTCTAAATTTGAAAATTTTAAAAAAAGTAGCCAATTTCTTAAGGAGCCACTTGCTACAGAATTAGTCAATGAAAGTGATCATTTTACTAATGATGCAGTTCAGTTATTAAAATTTCACGGTAGTTATCAACAAGATAACAGGGAAAACAGAAAGCCGGGCAAAAGTAAAGATTGGCAAATGATGCTTAGATTAAGAAATCCGGGCGGTGAAGTCCCTGGAAAATTATTTTTAGCATTAGATGAATTATCAGACAAACTAGGTAATGGAACACTTAGGGCCACTACAAGACAAGCCTTTCAAATGCATGGAATTAGAAAGGAGAATCTAAAGGAAGTAATTCAAACAATAGTAAATTCAATGGGCTCCACATTAGCTGCATGTGGAGACATAAATAGAAACGTAATGGCCCCTGCGGCTCCATTTGATTCGCCAGACTATAATATTGCCAGAGCACTTGCAAAAAAAGTTGCAGATCTTCTTACTCCAATGGCTGGCCAAGGCACTTTTTTAGAGCTTTGGGCTGATGGAGATTTAGAGTACACCATAAAGCCTGACAAAGATATTGAAGCAATTAGGAAGCTTCAATTCAAAGATAATGTTTTTAGTGGAATAAAAGATGAGCCTCTCTATGGTTCAACTTATTTACCGAGAAAATTCAAATGTGCTGTTACAGTTCCTGGAGACAATTCAGTTGATCTCCTTACCAATGACATAGGAATAGTTGCCTTTACTTCTAAAGATGGAAACTTAGAAGGATGCAACTTCTATGTTGGAGGTGGTATGGGTCGCACACATAATAATGAGGAGACCTTTGCCAGAATTGCAGATCCACTTGGATATGTTGAAGAACCTGATGTTTATGAATTAATACAAAGCATTGTGGCTATTCAAAGAGATTATGGTGATAGAAAATCAAGAAAAAATTCGAGAATGAAATATCTTCTTCATAGAAAAGGTATTAAATGGTTCAAAAAGATACTTTCTGATAAGTATTTCAAAAAAGAAATTAAAAAAATTAGAAAAGAACCTGATAAGGTACTTATTGATTACCTAGGTTGGCATAAACAAAATAAAACCTCCCATTTTGTAGGTTTACCATTATTATCAGGAAGATTATCTGGAGAGAAGAAGAATACCATCACAAGTATTGTTAAAAAATATAATTTAGATTTAAGGCTCACACCTAATCAAGACATTTTACTTTGTAATATCCACAATAAAAACAAAGGTGAAATTCAAAAATCTCTATCAAAAATAGGATACGAAAATTTAGAAAACATTAATGAAATACAAAGACACGCTTTAGCTTGTCCTGCTCTACCACTTTGTGGACTTGCTATGACTGAAGCTGAACGAATATTACCTGATGTACTAAAAAGAATTGAAAATTTACTATTAGAGCTAAAAATACAAAAGACAATATTATTCAGAATGACAGGATGTCCGAATGGATGTACCAGGCCATATATGGCCGAATTAGCACTTGTTGGAAGTGGGCAAAATAAATACCAATTGTGGTTGGGAGGAAGTAAAAATCTACAAAGACTTGCTAAACCTTTTTTACAAAGAATGGAACTTAACGATTTAGAAAAAACTCTTCAACCATTATTTGATAATTGGAAGAGTAATTTGGATTTGGATTTCGGAGATTTTATAAATACTCAAGATGAAAATTATATATTAAATTTACTAAATGAAAATCAATAGATTTTAAATCTTCCCATAGAGGGCATTTGCTTTTTTATTTTTCCAAGCCCATAATTGATCACCATAACTAAAATGCCACCATTCATTAGGATGTTGAGCAAATCCAAATTTAGTCATAATTTCCCTTAATAAATTTCTTCTACTATTCCAAATAATTGCTCCTTCATCCTTCATGTTTGCATAAAAATAAGGATTTGAGGTTTCATCCATTTGATCAACCAGGCTTCCCATTTCAACAAGATTTCCGTCTTTATCTGATAAACAAACATCCAATGCGCCCCCAGTTGAATGGGGGGGAGGACACAAAGTGTCATGAGAAGGATATGCCCAAAATTTTTCAACTTTTTTTAAAATGGATGGATAAGATTTTATATTTTCAAAAGAAATATCAAGATTAGATTTTTCACACTCTAATAAAAATGCCCTTTTAAACATAAATTCCTGGACTTCTAAAGGTCTCCAACTGTCATAAATTAAAAGGTTAAAACTACTCTTTGATATCAAATAATCATTTACATTTACTAATCTATTTACAACCTCCTCTCTTAATTTCCAAATAGAAGTTTTATCTTTGTAAGGTGCTCCTAAATGAAAGTAAGGGTGGGGATCTAAAAACTTTAGGCAGCTAGGTATAGCTATTAATTTATCTCCATTATCTTTAATTGGTATTTTATTCCAAATTTTCAATTGAAATTTGCAATTGATTTATGGTGACATATATATCAAAAATTACAATAATAGTTTTCAATTTAAGAAATCATGAATGAATTTATTATCAGAATTATCAATAAGTATATTCCTTAAAACAATATTTTCTTTTAAATCTGGATCATCACTAATAATCTTAATAGCCTCTTCACGAGCCTTATCAATAAGAAATTTATTGTTAGGTAAATTGTCCAGTACAAAATCAGGTAATCCAGATTGTCTATATCCTAAAATCTGGCCAGGTCCTCTAAGCTCCAAGTCTTTTTCAGCAATATAAAAGCCATCATTAGATTTTTGCAAAACACAAAGTCGTTTATTTTCTAATCCATTTTTATCGGGGGTTACCAGATAACAAAAAGATTTTGTTGATCCTCTACCAACTCTCCCCCTTAATTGATGTAGCTGGGACAATCCAAATCTGTCCGAATTATAAATAATCATAATTGTGGCATTAGGCACATCAATGCCAACCTCAATTACTGTGGTTGAAACCAATATATTAATTTCATTCTTTAAAAAAGAATTAATTACTTCATTCTTTTCTTGTGAACTCAATTTGCCATGTAATAATCCAACTTTTTTGTTAAAAAAGACCTCTTCTGATAAATGTTTGAATGTTTGCTTTGCGGAGCTTAAATTCATTTTTTCTGAATCTTCTATGAGTGGCAAAATCACATAAGCTTGCTTTCCCTTATTGATCTCATCTTCAACAATCTTAAACAAGTTAGTTAAATCATCTTCTGAAATTATTTTTGTTGTTATGGGAACTCTCCCAGGAGGGAGTTCTGTAATTTGACTCACATCTAAATCACCATAAATAGAAAGCGCAAGAGTTCTTGGAATTGGTGTTGCTGTCATTGATAACAAGTTAGTATTTTCTCCTTTATTTAGTAATCTATTTCTTTGAGTAACTCCAAATCTATGTTGTTCATCAATTACAACCATGCCTAATGCATTAAAGATGACTTTATCCTCAAATAATGCATGAGTACCTACGAGGATATCAACTAATCCATTGTTCAAATTAGAGAAAATTTCTTTTCTCTTTTTTTGAGGAGTATTCCCAGTAAGTAGTTCAACAGAAACTAAAAGGGGATTCAAATATTTTAATAAATTTTTATAATGCTGTTCTGCCAATACCTCAGTTGGGACCATAAATGCACCTTGCAGGTTTTTTTCAATGACAAGTAAAAGAGACGCTATTGCAATTATAGTTTTACCGCTTCCCACATCTCCCTGAAGCAATCTAGACATTGGTACGGGATTAGATAAATCTTTCTTAATTTCATTTAAAACATTTTCTTGAGATTTTGTTAATTCAAAAGGAAAAGTATTTAAAAATTCTTTTAATAAAGATTTCTTTTGAGGTAATTGTTGGGAAGTTATATTTTTATTCGTCTTTTTTTTTCTAAGTAGGAACTTTATTTGAAGTAGGTATAACTCATCAAAAACCAAACGTTTTTTTGACTCAATAAGTGCCTGTTGAGTTGGTGGGAAATGAATATTAATTAACGACTCTCCTTTTGGTAATAAAGATAATGAATCAAGTTGCTTTTTATTTAAAATTTCTGGATATTGCTTTGCATAAATTAGTACCTTTTTCATAAGTTTTATAAAACTCATATTTGATAGAGCTTCACCTAATGAATACAAGGGTAATATTTTGCCTGAGAAATTAAAATTGTCATTGTTATCCTTAAGAATTTCAATCTGCGGATCTACAAAAGTTTTGCCATACTCTGTAAATTTAACCTTACCGGAAATCGCTAATTTGGTTCCAGGAATATACAAAGATTTTTGAGATGTGAAGAAGGAGTAAGATCTAAATCTTCTTCCTAAAAAAAATTTTGTAACCTTTATTGAAGACGTTTCATCCGAAACTACAATATTCATTATTGATAAATTACTATTTTTTTTACTCTTATGAATATAAAATCTTTTAACGTTTGCGATGCACGTGTATAAATTATCAGGTTTTAAATTTATTATTTTGACTCTATTCGTATAGTCTAGATATGTTCGTGGAAAATAATTAATTAGATCTTTTATATGAAATATCCCTAATTCATTAAGCTTATTTTTATAAACTTTTCCTACATTTTTTATTAATGAAATATCTGAATCAAAAGACAAACTTGAATCAGCTTTATTCAGAAAAACATTATTATTGATATTTTTAGAACTTTCTATGTCAAGAGTTTTACCAAGTTTATAAAGATTTTTTCTTGTATCTATAATTAACCTTTTTCTTTGATTTTCATCTAATTGATTATATTCATTGTATTTTTTAGAAAATTCATAAAATATCCTTAAATATTCGTCTGAGAGATTTAGATTATCTAGATTTTTTAATGATTCATGCAAATAATCATTAAAGTATTTTTCTCTTCCTAAGGTATTAATATATTTGTTTTCAGTTTCAATAGTAAGAGATTTTTGAAGAGGTCTTATCCAATCTTTAATTAATTTATTATTCCCGCTGATAGTCACATTTGAAAAAAGAGTTATTTTTTCAACGTATCTTATTCAAAGTCATGTCTTTTTGCCTCCAATATGTCTCTTTTTTAATCAAACGCTGAAATTGACTTTTTAGCTCATTTATTTTGTTCTTTTGAATAGAAAGATTTAGATTTTTAAACTCTAACTCAACAGTAGATATATTGAAGAAAATAATACTTGGAAAATCATTGCCGATTAATGATGACCGATTTAAGTTTAATTCGAAATTAATAACAAAAGGATGTGGATGTTTTATCATAAAATTTTGACCTACTAAGTAGTCAAAGGAATCTTTAGATATCATCTTTTTTATTAGATTTGCCTTGAATAATTCTTGGTTAATATTATATGAAAGATTCAATAGTAAATTTTCCAATGAAATGTCTATTAAATCAAAATTATAAAGAATCTGATTTTTTGGTAAATTATCCATTTGATTGATATTTCCTTTTTCTTGATATCTTGATTTTTCCACCTTTTCTTCTCCTATTAATTCAAGTAAGGAGGAAATAAATTGTTTTTCAACTCCTAAATTTTCAAAAATATTGTTTTTAGATAAATAATTATTATGGTGGTTATTATCTAAATCAAGTGATACGAATCTCTCATAATTATGAGCTTGATAATATTCAGAAGTATTTGAAAAGTCTTCTGTAATCTCGAACTGAGTGAGTTCTTTTAATTGAGATCCATCTTCATATTTAAGTTTTTCTTTTTGATCATCCTTTATTTTTGTGGAACTATCTAAAATAGTAAAATGAATTTCCTTATTTTTGTCTTTTTCAATTTGATTTATCTTTAATTGTTCTACTGTTAAAAAGGGCAAATTCGTAAAAACTAATTTACTTATTTTTTCTTCAAAAAGACTGTAGGATTGATTTTCATTTAAGAAATTATCATTAATTGTTGAATAACTATATATTTGATTAAGGCCTTTTTCTACAGAGGTAAAAAGTGTATCCCTTATTAGATTTAGATAAAGTTCATATTCCCTATAGATATTTCTAGTTAATATTCTTTTTTGTATGTCTGCCCTCTCTAATTGAGAATTTATTTTATCTATATCTTTGTAATTATTGAAATTATTCAAATCATTAAAGTGACTATTTTGTTTGCATTGATGCGACCTCTTCAGCAAAGTCCATCTGATTTTTTTCTATACCTTCACCCAATGTATATCTTGTAAAGCGTCTTACTTTGATATTTTCCCCAATTTTTGCAGCTGCTTGTTTAACAAGATCCTCAACTGTTAGAGAACTATCTTTAATGTAGGGTTGTGAAAGCAATACAAGCTCATTAAGTCTTTTTGCTATTCTCCCTTCAACTATTTTTTCTTTAATTTGTTCTGGTTTTCCAGATAAATCATCCCTACCCATTTCAATCTGCTTTTCTTTTTCCACAACATCTTCTGGTATTTCATCAATTGATACATACTCAACATTTGGGCATGCTGCTACTTGCATTGAGACATCCTTCAACAGAGATTGGAATATATCACCTCTAGCAACAAAATCAGTTTCACAATTTAACTCTAGTAAAACTCCAACTCTTGATCCAGTATGTATGTAACTTCCAATTGACCCTTCGGCCGCTACTCTTCCAGATTTCTTTTCAGCACTAGCTATTCCTTTCTTTCTTAACCATTCCAAAGCTTTATCTAGATTTCCATCGGTTTCGTTAAGTGCTTTTTTGCAGTCCATCATGCCTGCGCCAGTTTTGTCTCTAAGATCTTTTACAAGTTTTGCTGTAATGTTTCCCATTTGAAGTAATAAAAAATAGTGAATAGTAAGTTTTAAATTGGAATTTAATTTTTTCTTTCGCCATTAGAGCCCTTTCTACCCTCATTTATGGCATCTGCAAGTCTTCCTAAAATAAGTTGCACAGACCTAACAGCATCATCATTACAAGGAATTGGAACTTCACACAAATCCGGATCGCAATTTGTATCCAACATTGAAACTAATGAGATATCTAATTTTCTTGCTTCTAATACCGCATTAGATTCTCTTCTCTGATCAACCAATACAACTACATCTGGTAATCTTCTCATACCCTTAAGTCCACCTAAGTATTTTTGTAATCTTTCAAGTTCTCTTCTTAATACTGCAGCTTCTTTTTTAGGCCTCATTGCTATTGAGCCACTACTTTCCATTCTTTCTAGATCCTTTAATCTTTCAATCCTGGCTTTCATTGTTGTCCAATTAGTCAACATCCCTCCAAGCCATCTTTGATTTACATATGCAGCTCCACAGCGTGTGGCCTCCTGAGCTACTACATCTGATGCTTGTTTTTTTGTACCGACAAATAGGAAACGTTTACCACTTTTTGCAGCGTTTCTTGTCCATTTATATGCATTGTTCATGCACAATGCTGTTTTTACAAGATCAATAATATGAACTCCGTTTCTCGCACAATATATATACTTAGACATTTTGGGATTCCAACGTCTAGTTTGATGCCCAAAGTGAGCACCAGCTTCCATCATTTCTGATAGTGATACAACAGCCATAATTTAAAAGGGTTCCGGGTTAGCCTCCATCTGACGGGGAATTAATATTAATAATTCACCCGAAACTGTCAGATGTGTGAAATTTATTTCAATTATTTTAGCAAGTGATGTGTATTTCTAAAAGTTTTTTATCTTGATTTGGATAACTGTTTAATGTAAATCATATTTAAAGGGATCCTAAGTATCTCAAGTGCAAGTCTATTTCTTCTTATATTTACTAGGAATCTCAATAAAGGAAGGATTCTATCAACACTGATTAGTCCTCCCAAGCAAAGAATTTGCCAAAGTAAATTATGGAGAGGAGTTAATTGAATCATAAATCTAACTCTTAAATTTGGGTGTTTCTTATAAAATACTAAAGCCATTTTTGCTCTCTCTTTTTCTTGAGCTATTAATGAATTTATTTGTTCGCAATTAAATGGCGGATGCCAATGAAAACCTACTGCATTAGGGCATTTAATTAATTTTGTCCCAATTTTTTTTAATCTTTCTCCAAGTTCTAAATCCTCCCAACCGTAAAGACTAAAAGAAGTATCAAATAATCCCACACTCAAAATCAATTCTTTTGATATCGCTACATTACCAGTAGCAAAGTATGCAAAAGAAGTGTCCATTATTTTATGTTTTTCACTCTGAGGATTTAAAAAATTAGAAGTATTGACTACCGAGCCATAGGTAAAACATTTTTTATCATTTTTTCTCCAAGAGGTAAGTAATTTTTCTACGTGGCAATTTATAAAATTGTCTAAAACAATAAGATCACTATCAATGAATATAATAATTTCATATTTTGATTTAATTACTCCCAAATTTCTTCCAAGTGCGGGCCCTCCATGTTCTTGCTGAAATAGAATGACATGTGGGAGATTAGCTTTGTTTTTATTTATCCAAGAAGATGTCCCATCAGTTGATCCATCATCAACTACTATTACTTCATAATTACTAATATTTGTATTTAATTTTTGATTCTCAAGTGCAAATAAACATTTTTCTAATATAGGTAACCTATTGTAAGTCGGTATAACAATACTTACATTCATGATTGTGCCTTAATAAATATGCATAATATATTGAACTCCAAAAGATAAAAATAAAAGATATTCGCTAATCAGCTGCACCGCCGTTGTTTGCTGTACCTGTAACGTTTCCACCATCAGGTCTTCCATCAGTTCTTAATTTCCTTTTTTTGAATTTTCTTGCATAGGCTCTATTACGTTCCTGCTTTTCTTTTTTTAGATTCCTTCTCTTAGACATAAAATTTTTAACTTTTAATTATATTAGCTCACTATGAGCACTATATATTTTACCATCTTCCATATTTAATATCCTGTCAGCCATATCAGAAATTCTTGGATCATGCGTCACCATAAGTACAGAACAATTTTGCTCTTTTGCTAGTTTCCTTAAAAGGGTTACTATTTCTCTTCCTGTGACGCTATCTAAAGCAGAGGTGGGCTCATCAGCTAATAAAAGTTTTGGGTTAGCAGATAAAGCTCGAGCAATTGCTACTCTCTGTTTCTGCCCACCAGATAAGTCATTTGGCAACTTTTTGTGATGTTCTTCTAATCCTACTGCTGACAACCAATTCCGAGCTATTTCACGTCTTTGCAAATATGTTAAACCTTTTATTAAATCGGCTCCCATCTGGACATTTTGTTCTGCTGTTAAACATCTCAGAAGATTGTGACCTTGAAAAATCATTCCAATACTTCTTCTAAGAATTTGACGAGTTTTCCTTGATGCTCCATTTAACTGATTATTTAATACAGTTAAATCTCCACTTTGACAGGTTCTCAAGGCACCAATTAATGTTAAAAG
>QCQS01000024.1 GCA_003212115.1 Prochlorococcus sp. AG-455-E15
GGGATTATATTGATTTCAGTAAAAGTAGGTGATTCCTCTAAGCATGCAGAAAGATCCTTATCAAAACCATTAAGTAAATGTTGACCTCTAATTAATTGAGTTACTTCAGTACCTAAATTTCTGAAAATAGAAGCAAATTCACAAGCAATATATCCACCTCCTACTATTAATATTGATTTAGGAAACTTTTCTAATTCAAAAATATCATCACTAGTCCATGCCAAATCTACCCCAGGTATATTTATTTTCTTTGGTTTACCTCCAACTGAAATAAGAATTTTTTTTGAACTTATTTTGTTTTTAATTTTCTTTGTTTTTGAACAAATAATTTCTAATTCATTTTGAGTAATAAATCTTCCTAAGCCTTCAAAAATAGTTATATTCAACTTTTTTAGGGAATTTCTATGTAAATTACTTAATCTAGAAACCTCCTCTCTAACATTCTTCAACAAAATATTTGATTCAAAATTAATACCTTCATTTTTTAATCCATATCCTTCAGAAGAATCCATATTTTTTTTACTTTTTGCTGCATAAACCATTAATTTCTTAGGCACACATCCCTTTATCACACAAGTTCCTCCTATTTGATTTGCTTCTATAATTGCGACTTTTGCTCCATAACTAGCCGCACGTTTAGCCGCCGCGAGCCCTCCAGATCCAGCGCCAACAACAATTAAATCAAATTCAAATTCCAAGACTTTTTTTAATCAATTATTATAACGTTAGTTTATAGCTTTAATTCAAATAATGAATGGGATTTTGACATGGGATGATTTTAATAAATTTGAAGTTGAAGATCTTGATAGAGTCCATGGTATAAATAATTCCTACGCAAATTTAAGATTATTTGGACATAGTGAAAATGATGTATTAGTTACCCTCTATAGGGATAGGCATTCTTGGTGTCCTTACTGTCAGAAGATATGGTTATGGCTTGAATTTAAGAAAATTCCATACAGAGTCAAGAAAATAAATATGTTTTGCTACGGACAAAAAGAAAGTTGGTTCCTTGAAAAAGTGAGATCGGGGAAATTACCTGCAATTGAATTTAAAGGGCAAATTATAACTGAAAGCGACGATATCATAGCTTTTTTAGAAAATGAGTTTGGAGCACTTGGATCTTTTATTACATCTAGTCACCTTATCAAAATTCGAGAGTTAGAAAGAGAAATTTTCAGATCCTGGTGTAATTGGCTCTGCCGAGAAAGCTTTAATTTTATAGATAACTCTTTTAGAAAAAAAAGATTTAAAGAATCAATTTCTAAACTCGATGAAATCTTAAGTGGCTCAAAATCAGGGTTTCTTGATCCATCAGTTTCTAACACGGATGATATAGAGCCTGGTGTTGGAGATATAATTTTTATTCCCTATATGGAGAGGATGAATGCATCACTTATTTATTATAAAGGGTTTAATTTAAGATCTAATTTTCGTCATGTAGATAACTGGCTTACCCTTTTTGAGGGGACAAGTGCTTATAGAGGCACTCAAGGAGATTTTCATACTCATTCTCATGATTTACCCCCACAAATGGGAGGATGCTACAAAGAAAGCAATGAACAACAGATTACTTTCTCAAAGTTAATAGATACTGGGGAGGGTTTAGGTAATTATGAATTAAACCAAAATTATGAGTCAAAATATTATGCAAAAATTGCTCTTAAAAGAGTGATAAAGCATAAAGACAATTTACTTAAGGTAAACCCATACAATAAAGAGTCCTTTGACGAATCATTGAGATCAGCTTTGAGCCATATGATCACAGGTGAAGTATTAATCCCCAAAAAACTTTCAGGGATCTCTTTAAGATACTTAAAAAATAGAATCTCAGTTCCAAGAGATATGCCAATCATTTCAGCGAGGTTACTAAGGCAATCATTAAATAGAATTGAATCGCTCAGAGATATAAATGAAATAGATAAGTTACCTTTAAGGCATAGATATGATCAAGATCCTATAAATTTCATTTCTAGTTAATAGTAAAACTATAAATTTTTTCTTGAATCTATTTGAAGTAAATCTCTTATTTTTTGAACTTGACTTGCAATATTTGGATCAATAGATAATTTTTTTTCAACTTGTTCAATAGCATACATTACTGTTGTATGGTCCTTGCCCCCAAACTCATCTCCAATTCTTGGTAGGCTTAGATCCGTCCCATGCCTCATAAGATACATACCTATTTGTCTAGCTTGACTTACTGGTTTTCTCCTACTTGAACTGATCAATTCATCAGTAGAAACCTTAAAGAAATCTGACACTTTATTAATAACTTGTTTTGGAGTAACAACTACTCCAACACTATTCGGATCAAGCATTGGAGCAATTGATTGGACTGTCATTGGCAAACCTGTTATTGATGCAAATGCAACAGCTCTAGTAAATGCTCCTTCCAATTCTCGAATATTCGAAGTGAATCTTCCTGCTATAAATTGAATTAAATCTCTTGGAAGACTCATCCTCTCTTGTTCTGCCTTTTTTTGAAGGATGGCTGTCCTCGTCTCAAGATCAGGTGGTTGAATATCTGCCGTCATGCCCATCGAGAACCTAGAAATTAATCTCTCTTGAATTCCCGATAATTGATTTGGTGGCCTATCACTTGCAATAACTATTTGACTTCCTGATTCGTGAAGAGCATTAAAAGTATGAAAAAATTCTTCCTGTGTATACTCTTTGCCTTCTAAGAACTGTATATCGTCTATTAAAATCAAATCTACATTTCTATATTTATCTCGAATAGCTGTCATTCCATCTCTTCGAATACCACTAATAACATCATTAGTAAAAGTTTCTGTAGATACATATTTAACTTTTGCATCTGGATCTATTTCTACTCGATAATGGCCTATTGCCTGCATTAAATGAGTTTTACCGAGACCTACTCCACCACAAATAAATAATGGATTAAATTCTCTTCCGGGTGATTCAGCAACTGCTAAGGCCGCGGCATGAGCCAACCTACTATTTGGACCTACAACAAATCTTTTAAAGACGTAGCGTAAATTTAGACCGTTGGGATTTTTGGATCGATTTTTTGAAGAAATATCTTGACTATTATTATGAAATGATTTTGTTTTATGATTCACAATCTGTTCATCTAGGTTCTCTTTATTTGCTGAATCGCTGCTTATATTTGTTTCAGATTTAAAAACAACTTTTACATCATGGCCGCATATTTCTTTTGCGGCCTTTTCGATAGTTTGACAATAATTCTTTCTTAACCAATCACTGGAAAATGTATTTGGAGCAATTAAAGTTAATAAGCCATTTTCAAAACAATTAAATTTAGCAGGCCTTATCCATGTCTCAAATGAAGGCTTACTTAAAGTTTTTTGAAGTGATTGTTGAACTTCCGCCCAAATAGGATTGATTGCTTGCAAAATTTTATTCTCTAGATTATTAATCTAGTTGGAATTTAATAATTGGCCATTAGGAAATCACAAGATCACGACAAATTTAAAATTACTTAACAAACCACCATACAAATTCATAAGAAAAATTTTATTTTTTATAGGCATATAATTATTTTAAATGGCAAGAAATTTTTGGATAAAGCATTACTTATTATCATGGCAAAATGGCATGCTTTTGGAAGATGCAAAACAAGATTATCTAGAGATATAGGTAAAAGTAATTCTGCAAAGGTTCAAAGTGTAATGACCAAACACACTATTACAGTCGCAAAATTTCTCCAAGAAAATAAACTAATTGATATTTCTCTTGCCATATCTGGTTTGGGGGTAGGTAACAGTAAAAGATGGACGAGAGAATTAGGCATCAAAAAATTTAATTTACAGGGGAAAGGCTGCTTGGGAGAAAGAATGAAACGGCAAATAATTATCAACAAAAAATTTTGCGCAACAAATAAGATCAAAAATATTATTTTTATTGGTACTGACCTTCCAGATTTATGCCATCAAGATTTATTGAATACTCTAAAAGAGCTTCAACAAAATGATCTTATTTTAGGACCATCTAATGATGGAGGATATTGGCTTATTGGTTTATCAGAAAAAATAATTACATCCCATATGTATCTACCTTTTATCAACATAAAGTGGGGGACAGAAAATGTTCTTCAAAATACAATTGATAATTTTGCTACAACAAAATTAAGATATAAGTTTTTAGATAAAAAAATTGATATTGATACAATTATCGATATTGAAAATAGAAAGTAATCGACTTGTCAAAAATCTCAATTATTATTCCAACTATCAATGAAGCTAATAATTTGCCATTATTACTTTCAGACTTGTCAAGTATTCAGAAAGAGGGGGAAATCATTATTGTTGATTGTGGAAGTAAAGACAAAACTATTGATATAGCAAATATTTATGGAGCGAAAGTATTTACATCCAAAGAAAGGAATAGAGGCCTACAATTAGATATTGGAGCTAAAAATTCAAAAGGAGAGTGGCTCATATTTTTACATGCAGACACAAGATTAACTCATGATTGGTTTAAAAAAATAAACTCATTTTTAAAGGGAAACAAGAATATTATTTACTATTTTGAATTCAAAATTAATCACAAAAAGATAATTTATAGAGTCCTCGAAATTCTCGTGAATATTAGAAGTAAATTTTTTAAACAACCGTATGGTGATCAAGGTTTAATAATTAACAGAACAATCTATTTTAACAATAATGGATTTAGAAATATACCTTTGATGGAAGATGTAGATTTTTTAATGAGATTAAACCAAAAAAAAGATTTAAAACAATTAAATTTTCCTATTTTTATAAGTTCAAGGAAATGGGAAAGAACTAATATTTTTCTCCAAGCAATTAAGAACTGGCACTTTAGAAGAAGATGGTTAAAAGGCGAATCGTTAAAATCTATATATTCTGACTACTACAAAAAATGATTAATTAGCATACCAAAAAGCACATTTCGACCCTCTAGGTTCTAAAATCCAACCTTGTCTTTTGTAAAATGAAACCACTTCAGCATCAGCAAAAAGGGTTACTTTAGAAATGCCAATATTTTTCAATTCTTTTAGGACATATCTCATTATCTCTTTCCCCATTCCAAGTCCTTGATAGACAGGGTTAATAGCCACATCCCAAACTGTTGCTTCTAGAATTCCATCTCCAGTGCATCTTGCAAATCCAACTAGTCTGGGAAATTTATCATCATGACGCCATAACCCAACTACCAAAATACTGAAATCTAAAGCTCTTTTTACCCTCCTTGTAGGTCTTCTACTCCAACCAACAGTTTGCAAAAGTTGATCTAGTTCTATTAGATCTAAATCTTTATTTTTACTACATACAAATATTTCTTCTTTAGTTGTTTGAGTGAACTCATAAGAATTTAAACCATAGAGATCTATCAGCTTATCCTTTGATATACTGTTTGTCTTTTTTATTAACGCTCCTTGGTTTCTAAAAATCATTAAAAATTCACGAATCCCTTTTGTTGAAGCTCAGAGAGCTGAAAATATAAACCCTTTTTCAGTCTTAATTCACTATGTGTTCCCTCCTCAACTAATGATCCCCCTTTCAAGACTAAAATTTTATCAGAACTTTCAATAGTTGCTAATCTGTGAGCTATTACTAATGCTGTTCTTTTTGACAGAATTCTCTCAAGATCCTTCTGCAAAGTAGCCTCTGTTGAGGGATCCATAAACGCTGTTGCTTCATCCATTATTAAAACAACAGGATTTCTAATCGCTACTCGAGCTACGGAAAGAAGTTGTCTCTCTCCAGAAGAGAGATTCCCTCCTCTTTCTCTTAGTGAGGTGTTCAAACCTTCTGGTAATTTTTTCAACAAATCATCTAACCCTAATTCGTAACAAAGATTTTCTAATTCAAGATTGTCTATATTCGAATTCAGTTTTAAATTATCTGCGACATTTCCACTAAAGATAAAGGTATCTTGCAAAACTACTCCTAACATATTTCTAAGAGTTGCAATAGGAATATCTTTGATATCTATATCATCGATTAAAATTTGACCCGATTGAGGTTCATACAATCTACACAATAGTCTTATTATGGTTGTCTTACCTGAACCAGTTGGGCCTACAAAAGCCACATGTTCACCTGGATTGATCTTGAAAGATAAATTCTTTAAGATATGTTCTCCTTCGTTGTAGAAAAAATTAACATTCTTGAATTCAATTTTGCCCTTAAATTTTTTATTTACATTTTTAGCATTT
The DNA here is from genome assembly GCA_003212115.1 of Prochlorococcus sp. AG-455-E15. GTDB lineage: Bacteria > Cyanobacteriota > Cyanobacteriia > PCC-6307 > Cyanobiaceae > Prochlorococcus_A. Next base: position 6,170 of record QCQS01000024.1, read on the forward strand.
TCTAAAAAATGTTTTGCGGAAGTAGAGTCCTTAATCTGTATTTCTTCATCCAATAATTCGTTTATTCTTTCTACAGCTGTTAAACCTCCTTGTATTTGAGTAAATCTTTCTGCAAGCTGCCTTAAAGGTTCAAAAAGTCTTTGAGAATATAAAATAAAAGTTGTTAATGTTCCTAAACCAATATTTCCAGAAGTAACAAGATATCCTCCAACCGCCAAAACCAAGGAAACTGCAGCAAGAGAAATCCATTCTATAAACGCCGAAATACTACTGTCATAAAATATTGTTCCATTAACTGCTTTTTTATAAGCAACTCCAGTTTTGGAAAATTTCTTGCTATTAAAAGCCTCCCTTCTGAACATCTGAACAACTTCTAAACCTTGAAGATTCTCTTGAAAATCAGAGTTTAGTTGAGACAATTCTTCCCTTACTTGATAATTGGCTCTTCTGTAACGTTTTTGAAGCCAGATAATAAAATATGAAACTGGGATTTGGGTCAAAAGTAATAAAATCGCAAGCCCCCGATCAATTGACAGCATTGTCAAAGAAATTACGATCAGACTAACGAAGTCAGCAATGACTCCAACTGCCCCACTTCCAAAAACCTCGGCTAAAGCATCAACATCATTTGTTAATCTTGTTAATAATTTCCCCACAGGCATTTTATCGTGGTACTTAAGAGATAAAGATATTGAATGATCAAAAAGTTCTCTTCTTATTCTTGCTGTCAAACGTTGTCCCACTGCTTGGATATTGTAAGTTTGGTATCCCTGTAAAACTAATCTGAATAATACAGTTATAAACAAAGTTAGGATTATGGCATTTATTGACTGCCCAAAGAAAGTTTTACTTAGCCAAACATCTGTAGTTTCATTCTTTAGAATAGTGATTGCTTGACCAACTAATAATGGTTGAATAGCTCCAGAGAAAGAAACAGGTAACAAAACTATCAAGATTAGATATATTGTTTTTTTATCTTTAGTTAAATATTTACCTAACTTTTTAATCCTTCTAAAATCTTTAAAAAACATTTAGCTATTCTTCTATAAAGCATTAGTTGATTCTATTGATAAAATTGTATCTCTGAGATGATTATCATCTAACCTCATAGATAAAGGATTTCCAATAAGTCTTGCAGTCGAGTAATAAAGATCATCTATTTTAATTAAACCATTCTCTTTGAGAGTCTTTCCGGTTGCTACCAAATCAACTATTGCCTCTGCCATACCTGTAATAGGACCAAGCTCGACTGATCCTGTCAAATGAACTATCTCGACAGGAATATTTAATTCTTCAAAATAAGATCTTGCTGTTTTTATAAATTTACTTGCAACTTTACAATTCGCTGGAAGATCGGTTGGTTTTAAATAATTGCTATTTTTCTTAACCGCCAACGCCATATGACAACCCCCAAACCCTAAATCTAATAATTTTGCGACTTTTAATTCAGATTCTCGTAAAACGTCATACCCAACAATACCCAAATCAGCCTGACCATAACTTACATAAACAGGCACATCTCCATTTCTTACTAATAGAGCTTTTGCCCGTTTGCAATTTGATTCAAAGGTTAATGATCTATTATTTTCTTCCAACGCATCAGAGAAATCTAACCCAGCTTTTTTAAAAGTTGAAATTGAATCTTTTAACAGAGCTCCTTTTGGTAAAGCTATAGTAATCATAGATCAATTTCTTCCAAAGAATCTTCATTCTAAATTAACAATGGAATTTAATAAAGCTCGAAATATAATAGGACTTAAAGTTTTAAATGATAACGTCATTTGGTTGTTAGTAAAAGATAAATCCGTAATAGTTGTAGATCCATCTGTTCACGAACCAGTTATCAGATATATAAATGAAAACAATTTTTACTTAGAAGCTATTTTGCAAACTCATCATCATTCAGACCATATTGGAGGGACGAAGTCACTTATTGAAAAATGGCCAAATGTAAAGGTGATTGCTTCCTCCAAAGAAAAAAAGCGAATCCCTTTTCAAATGTATCTGTTGAAGATGGAGAAACTCTAAACATTTTAGGGGAAGAAGTAAAAATAATTGAAGTATTAGGTCATACAAGCTCACATATTGCCTTCTTTTTGAATGGGGAAAATCCTGTTCTTTTTATTGGTGACACATTATTTTCTGGGGGCTGTGGAAGAATTTTTGAGGGAACTTATCAACAAATGTATTCTTCACTAGAAAGAATCAAATCTTTACCAAAAAATACTCTCATATATTGTGCACATGAATATACAAAGGCAAATATATTGTGGGCATTGCATCTCAAGCCTAAAGATCAAGATATAAAAAATAAACTTTCCGAAGTTGAAAAAAAACTTTCTCTTAATAAATTGACAATTCCATTTTTACTTGATGAAGAGATGAAAATAAACCTTTTCTTAAGAGCAAAAAATTTAGAAGAATTTACTTTTTTAAGAGCAAATAAAGATTTATGGGTTTAAATAGATAGGAATCTTCTTAAACAAATGTCCCCCAAACAAGTAATTAAAACATCAAATGCTCCAGATCCAGTAGGACCATATAATCAAGCAATAAAAGCTGGGGATTTTATCTATTGTTCTGGTCAAATTGCTATAGACCCAGCTTCAAATGAAATAACATGTTTAGGTGATATAGAGAAGGAAACTATTCAAGTTTTAAAAAATCTTGCAGAAGTTCTTAAAGCTGGAGGAGCCAAAATAGAGGATGTAATAAAAACGACTATTTACTTAACTGATTTAACTAATTTTCAAATTGTCAATAAAATATATAGTGATTTTTTTAATATAGAGAATCCTCCAGCAAGGGCCTGTGTGGAAGTTTCATCTCTACCAAAAGGAGTATTAGTTGAAATAGATTGCGTCGCATTTCTAGATTAATTTCTAATTATTGAGAATTTTGAAATATGAACCAATTATGCACCATTGTTGTATAGATTATTAGTTGATAATTCATCTTTGATCTATGTCAGCAGCAAAGCTTAATATAGATGAACTAGAAGCAGGTTATCCTTTATTTTGCAAAGCTCTTAGATTATTAATTTTAAAAGGAAACTCAGTTAAAGATATAGAAAAGACAGTGTGTTGGAGTCATCTTGAAACTTTAAATAGATGTCTACCTGGTAGATATAAAGCTCCAACATATTTAATGGCTTTAATCAAAAGAGATATTGCTAAGCCAAATAATTATTAAAAACTACTAATCTTCTAAATACAATTTATCAATATCCATTGAAAAGTCTTTTTCCTTGTCTGATATTTCTTTATTATCTAAAAATATTGAAAGACTTACAAAATTCTTGCCGAAGCTGATATTTGGATAAATATCCCTTTCTTTACATAATTTCTCAATTTTCCCCATGAATTTACTAATTTTTGAGTATTGATCAAATTCAAATCTTTTTTCAATCCTCAAAGGTGATTCTTTTTCGTTCCACATTACAATCTTTATCAAGACTAATTACACTATACCTTCAACAAAGTTTCTCAATATTTTTTAGAAGTTAAAATTTTAGTCACTCTCCCAATAATCAATAATACCGCCAATTGTTAAATCGGTTTGAACTTCTGGATTAGGGCATGCAAATCTAGCAGCGGATCCACTAGCAGTAAAAACCCAGTTACCTTCTCTAGCTCCAACAGGATCAACAGCAACTACTTTCTTTCCTTTGTTATTTTCTAAAATACGTAAATTCATATGACCTAATCCAGCAACTCTTTGAGTGCATACCATCCTTCCTAATACCTTCATAATTTCCAAAATTTATATCCTCCTTTTTTATGACTTATTAGGATCCCAATGATCAATTATTCCAACAATAGTTAAATCGCTTGGATAAGATTTGCTTCCCGCTGCTTCCCTAGCAGCAGAACTTCCAACACAAATAACCCAATCTCCTGGTTTACAGCCCACAGCATCAACTGCAACTTTATTGGAAGAACCATCCAATACAACCTGCAGATGTTTATGTTCAAAACCAGGAATCCTATTGGTAGAAACAAGTGGTTTTACAACCTTGCAAATTAACATAATTAGTGAGCCTCCTCTGTTTTTTTATCTAAAGACATCCCAATAATTTGGGCGGAATGAATGTTGTCCCTATCTCTAATAGTAGAGCAGGTGTGTAACAACCCTTGATCAACTAAATTTTTATATCTAATTGATATCGCATTATTAACTCTTTCACAATCATTTATTGCCCTCTCTTTTGCACCGGGTACTTTGCCAGAGTAATCAAATCTTATTACTACCGGAATAGGTAGATCTTGAGAAACATTTAATCCAGTAAAAATCTTAACTCCTACATCTAAATCTGGAGCCCCTTCTTCGACTGTATCTAAATGAGCAAAATAAGTTAAATTTCTGAGATGCACTTCTTTAAAACCTATACCAACTCCAATAAACCTCTCTGCATGTCCAATATCTTCATAAGAACCATTATGAAAACTCTTAACATAATCAATTTGAGAAATATTATTGACGATTAATTGATATGTAAATTTTTCCAGTCCACTAAGTTTATCTTTTGAAGATTGTTTAGAAATTGTTTGGCAAATTTCTTTTTCCGCATCCTCTTTTGAAAAATTTATTGTTGAATTATAAATTTCTAATGTAGAGATAGTTTTTTCTAAATCTATATCGCCATCGCTAGTTGATAAATGTATTTTTAATGAATCAGTGTCTGTATCAAGTCCAATTAACATTAAATCTACAGAAGCTCCGCAGCAAAAGCTATTTTCTACAGCCTCTTTGAAAGCATATAATTTATTTCTACCTTCAGCTGCAGCTAACTCGTCATTACTCCCATGAGCTGCACATCCCTGATGCAAAGGATCTACTGAACTAAAATGATAAGTTACAACTTTTAAGTACCTTGTATCTTTATGAGCCTCATTAGGAACATTCTCTCTATATCTTTTATGTTCAGTTTTTACCCATCGATTAACCGTATTTTCAATGTCAAACAGTGCTCCAGCATGGGATCTTCTTCTAACGGAACTAAAAGGTATTCTCATTACATAAGCAATTGAATGAGCTAATCTTCCATCTGAACAAGGAGTTATATCAAGTAAATGTATTCCACAATCTAAAAGAAATTTTTCAAAGTCTTCCGCATCCCTACTTCCAGTAGAACCTTCAAGTGGATCATTGTTAAAAAAATTATCGCTAAGTTTCTCATGCTGTTTAAAAACACACCATGCGTATAAAGCTCTCATATCAAGTGGTTTAACCCAAGATTTATCTAATACATGTAGGGGTAAATTTATTCCCAAATTTTTTCTTGATATTTTTTGAGCCTTATTTATAAAATCTTCGTGATGTTGAATTCGAGCAATTTCCTTGAGAGTTGGAACAATTTCATCAAAATCACTTTTTATTTTGCTTTCATACCTAAATAGATTTTCATTTTGGATATTATTTGTTAATTCATGAGACTTTCCAGAATTTTGGAAATTATTTGATTCTTTAGTTTGTATATGGATATTTTCAGTAAAAGTTTTCATTGGAGCTGTTGGCCCCAATGTGAAGTTCTTGGCTTTAGCCAGTCCTCTTAAAGGCATTATTTACTTAACCTCTTGCACCACCTGAAAAGGTAACAAGTTGTCCTTCACGAGTATTACCACTAGATCCAGTTATCAAAAAATCTGGTTTTTCTGTTTCCTCATTTCTTTTAACTTCCATAGGGGGCATTGCGCTCATAAATCCTGCTCTTGATGGATTTCGCTTTCTAGAAGAAGCTCCCTCTGTACCTGTTACCTTATCACCGCGATCCCAATCATCACCAGTTACGTTTCCAACAGATTGTCCTTCACCAGTAATCCTTGATGCGACTCTTTTTTCTGGTGTCTTTGCAGCACGATCTGCCTCTTCAATTTCCATTTTTTGTTTATAAGTAATATTTTTATTCGGTTCAAATCTAAATTTTTCAGTCCCAGTGACCTTATCAACTGCCATATCAAAAGGTCCGGTTACCTTTGAACCATTCTCATATTCATTACCAGTAACTCCTTGAGTATTTTTTTCAGAATATTTATCTCTTGATGGTGAGTTAACAGAGAATTCATTCCAAGAGTTTCCTGCTGACTTTTCTGGATTCGCATAAGCAGTATCATGTGGAGGATTATCACAAGCTTGTGAGAGCTGATCTCCACCAACGTAAGGAGTCCCTGTTAGATTTTTACAAGCACCTTTCTTAGCACCTGTCATTACTCCGCCTATTCCTGGTTGTTGCCCTGTAAGTCGGGCATTTGAATTATTTCCAGAATTAACTGTAGATCTGGATTTCATATCTTCAGAAATCTCGGCACTACAATTATCATTAATCTGATCTAAGCCTGCGTATGGTGTTCCTGTTAGCACTTTGCATGAACCTGGTTCATCTCCAGTTACTATTTTTGATCTTCCTGTCATAGTCCCGCTGATTAAATTTGACTTTGGAGAAAGGCTTAAACCTACTTTTCTAGCTTCTGGTTTTGGTTTTGAACCGCAAAACTTCTCATATTGTTGAGATCCTATGTACTCATCACCAGTTACATTCTTGCAACTCCCATATTCATTGCCTGTCATATGGTCTGATCTTCCTACCCCTGTACCAGTTACATTATTCCCGTTAAGAGTGTTGTAACTGCCTACTTTTTCAAATGCCTTACCTTTTGGATTTGGCTCTGAGCCAAGATATTGATCTCCAGTTAACTGATGTCCAGAACCTGATTCATCTCCAGTAACAAGAGTTGATCTACCTGGAAGTGATCCAGATACTTTTAATCCATCAATTGTAGTACTATGTTTAACCTTTGAAGGATTTTTTGGAACATCACCACAATACTTCTGTGATTGATTGGCAGATACATATTCAGTACCTGTAAGGTTTTTACAAGTTCCTGGCTCATCGCCTGTAACCCTCTCAGATCTACCGACTTCATTTCCAGTTACTTTATTACCTGATGTTGTAGAGGTAACTGTAGATCTAAGTGGTTGTTTATAACTTGGTCTATCTTGACAAAATTGGTCAACTACTTCTGCTCCCATATATTGAGTACCAGTGACGGTTCTGCATATACTTGCTTCATTACCTGTAGTTTTTACAGATCTATTAGCTTGTGTTCCAGTAACTATTTGACCTGAATCAGTTTCACTTTTACCAACTTTCCAGCTAGCATCAGCAATATTTTGTTTGGCTCCATTTTTATTTGGACCACATGGTCTACATTTACCATTACCTTTCTTACCTGTGGCACCAGTCTTACTTCTTAGCTCTCTGACTCTCTGAGAAATCTCTCTACTACTTAAATCTGGGTCTCCCCTTCTAGCTAAAGAAGCTGCACTGGTATTTTGTTTAGTTGCTGATTTACCATGCTTAGATTGAGCTTCTCTTCTTGCTAAAACAATATCTCTACTTGTATTAG
>QCQS01000025.1 GCA_003212115.1 Prochlorococcus sp. AG-455-E15
AAGAGGAAGATGCAGACAATCTATTAAAAACCTTAAAAAACAACCCTAACATCAAAACTATTCACCTTACTAGTTGGGGTGGTCTAATTAGTACTGCCGTAGAAATGGCAGATATAATAATTGATTTTGAACTGGATACTCATGTAAAAGAAATATGTTTTAGTGCTTGTCCACTGTTATTAATGGGAGGAGAAACAAGAACTTTAGAAAGAGGATCTAAGATTGGTTTTCATAGAAGTTCTTGGAGCAGCAATAGTATGAAAAGATTTTATGAAGATAAAGAAACGCGAGAAATTTATGGGTGGGAAAATGAATTTGATTTCTCATCTTGGGTCTATGATGATTCTCAAGAAGAAATATACTCGCAGTTCAAGTATTATCTAGAGAGAGGGGTTTCGCCTTCATTCGTTATAGAAACGATGAAAGCACGATCTGAAGATGGATGGTATCCGAGACGAAAAGATTTATTAGAGGCAAACGTAATAACAAAATAATTAAATTAATCTATTCGGTTGTTAAAAAATAAAAGCAGTTATTTGTGTTGGTAATGTGTCAGCGATTTGTACATAATTTAGACAAGAGTCCGCGTCACATAGGTTCAAATCAGTTCATTCTGAACAGATTCTAAAGGCACCACCTCCCTTTTAAAAAAAAAGCAACTTAAGTTAAACAGAAAAATTTAAACGCCTTTTTAGTATGTCTTTGTTAATATGGATTTTATTTGATTTATGAGTAAAGGATTTTCCACAGATAATTTAATATCCAAAAAATTGAAAAAAAAAGTTATTTCAAATGAACCTCAAGGAAGATTAATATCTTGGTCTCCATGGCCTCCTGCTAATTTTCAGACAAGATATCCTGCTTTCCCTTTTGTTCTTACAATATTGATCATAGTAATAGGGCAGTGGTATCTATCTCTATTAAGATAAACTGAAAATGTTTTTTGTCTTTAAATTTCAGATGAATTGAGTTTGAGAGTTTATTTTGTTTTTTTCATTTTTATTTTTAGCCCATCTTCAGGCGTCAATAATCCCAATATCATTAGGAATAAGATCGATCAAAAAATTCAAACACATTCGCAATAACCAATTATTACCTTTCGGTTTTATTTTTTTAGGATTAGCATCGATTTCTGAAATGATAGATCATACCCAAACATCTTGGATTTATGTAGATCATTCCTCTTTATTTAATTGGTTATTTTATTCTTTCCTATCTTTAGGTCTAACATGTTTATCAATATCAGTTATAAAAAATAAATTTATTCAAAAAACTAATTTTTGCATTTCTTTATGTTCAATAATCTCATATTTTTTATTTGATAAAACTATTGCCCTTCTTTTTCAAGTAATAATAAGTATTCTCCTAATTATAAATTGGCAAAGAGTTTTTAAGGATTGGCTTTTAGTCCTTTACCCAATATTTGGTATTTTTTTTACTACATTCTTTGGAACAAGGCTCTCAATTAGCGGAGATCAATTTTGGCATGTTTTTATAGGCCCATCCGGAACAATTAGCGTTCTTACCTTTTATTTAGTATTAAAGAGATCAGACAAAAAATTTACTTAAGATCCTTATGAAAATATTTGTATTTATAAGTTTTATAGTCTGCTTAGTCACAATAATCTCTCCAGTTGAAATCTTTGCTGATTCGGCACTTGATGTTTACATGAATGATTTTTATTCTAAATCGAATGAAGCTAGCCAGATTCTTAAAGAAATCGAAAACAGTCTAAAAGAGGGCTCAAGAAAAAAAGTATGCTCTAGGCAAAGAGAGGCAGCAAGATTAGGTCTATTAGCAAATGAATCATTAATTAAAGCCTTTGAAATAGAGGGAGCAAATCCACCAATGAGAGCAATAAAGGCAAGTCAACAAAGATGGCAATCTATTCTGAATGAGTGCTAAAGAAAGTAAGTAAATCTATAAATCTTTTCAAATTTGCATTCTTACAGATTTACTAATTAAGGGAATTTCAGGTTCAACTCCATAAATACATTGAGAAATCGAATAAATAAAAATACATAGTGTAAATATAAAAATTATTGAACCTAATTCAACTATGGGAAATATTTTCAAGAAATATGAAAATATTATCAAAGCAATATCTATAAGCAATGCTTGGCATGCGTTATATCTAACGAAATAGGGGACATTTGGATTTCTCGCTAATCCTGCAAACAAAATTATAAATAGTAAGAAACTACCAAAAGGCAAAGAATTTTCAATTATTGCTATCGGGAAAGTTAGTAATAAAAGTATTTTTAAAAATGAATATTTATAAAACAAAAAATATCCAAAAGGTATTGATGCCTTTAATGGCAAAGTATACAAAAAAACTGATGAGAGTCTCTGGAATATTTGATTCAATATATTATTGAAATTTCGTATTCATATTAACCTAATTTTTCTGAATTTATTAAAAGACTTAGCCTCGAAAAAATCAACTTTGGCAGATAGTTATTAAATATTAGATAATTGATTAAGGTTCAAATTCAAAATGCGTATCCTACATACAATGTTAAGGGTTGGAGATTTAGATAAATCAATAGATTTCTACGTCAATAAATTAGGAATGAATTTGTTAAGGAAAAAGGATTACCCTCACGGAAAATTCACTTTGGCATTTGTTGGTTATGGATCAGAAAAAGAAAACACAGTAATTGAATTAACTTATAACTGGGACAAGAAGTCTGAAGACTATGAGCTGGGAGATAAATATGGTCATATAGCTATTGGAGTAAAAGATATTCATCTAATTTGCCAAGTATTAGAAAATAATGGTTGTAAAATAACAACCAAACCAAAAACAATGAAAAATAGTACTACTATCTTGGCTTTTGTTGAGGATCCTGATGGTTATAAAATTGAACTTATTGAAAGAGATTAAAAACTCAGAAGTCTTTGATTAAATAAACAAATAACTAAGATTTAAAAAAGATTGAATTATCTAATATATCGTTTTCAATTAACGAAAAAAATATTTCTAAGATCACATCGGATATATTCTGCAGTTTCAATCATTGTAAAAGATTATTTCTAAGATAAGGAATTGTTAAAAATTTAATTTAAACTTTAAGCAATCTATATTAAATCTATTTAGATTAGGTAGACAATCTATATAGATATATATATCATAGAATTATCGCATAAAGCTTATGCCTAGTAATTGGTCAAAGATAAGAGATGAATGGCTTGATAGAACTGCTGTTGCGAAAGATGATGCTAAATGGGCATTAGAAGCTTTAATTAATTCTGAAGAAGAGTTATTTGAAATAGAACAAAAAATAAAAAATAAAGAGGACGCCATAAGCCAAGTAAAATTTTTGAAGAAAAAGGTTAAAGAAACTATTTCCTCTAAAGAAATTAGTCTCGATGATATTGCATTAAATACTTCAAATTCAAACAAAGTACAGATCTCAGTACCATCAAATCTTACTTATCTTTTGAAAGTTTGGGCCGCAGCAGAAGGAAGAGATCTATCAAGTGTTGCTTTTCAATGTTTAGAAACTGGTATAAGGGAAATGAAAAGCAAAGGTTCAATACCTTCAGTAGCAATAAATAGATATGACTCGGCCTGTCAAAAGAGGATTGCACTAGCAGAAGTAAACAATCTATTGGAGAAATACGAAATAGCTCAGAATGAAATTAAATAATCATGAATAACAGAAAAATCATTAAAGGATATAAAACATTAATGTCATCGAGGTTAAATGTAGATGCTTCGATAGATAAATTCAAAGATGGAGTAATTTATACTCTTTATTCTGATGAATTTAATTCACTTAAAGTTGGTTTTGCTGAAAATGATAAGGTTCTAGAGAAAAAATTATCAAGTGAAGCATTGATATTATTGGATATGAAAAAAGGCAATAAGAAAGACCTATGTTTATTAATAGACACTCTAAAAGAACTTGGTATCAAATATTCAGAAAATTTTTATTTCAAATACTCAAGTTCTTTAATTAGACATTTATCTACTTTAGGTTGGCCTGTTGGAAGATCACTTTATAAACAAAGAAAAATTAAAAAAGAACTTGTATGTGCATAAATTCAAATTTAATCGCACTCTAAAGTTTCTCTGGTTTCTCTATTTGTGATTGGATTAGTACCAGTGGCACTTTCACAAAATTTTCTTACAATGTCTTTTGGCAAAAAAACATTTGTGAAGTCTGCGCCTTGTATTTTTACATTTTCAAACTGTGTACTATAAGCAAAAGAATCCTCCAAGTTAGTATTTGATAAATCTGTTCCATCTAAAACAGCCGAGTCTAAAGTTACTTCTCTTAAGTTGGAGTTACTTAAATTAGTATCTTTCAATTTTGCTCCATAAAGAGTCGCATTTTGGAGCTCACAACCTGACAAATTTGCGTCTTGTAAATCAGTCAAATAGAAAGTTGCTCCTTTTAAATCAGATCCAGAAAAATCAGCCCCTACCAAAGATTGTTTACCATAATCCAACGCAGCGAAGCTTCTAGATGGGAGGCTTAAAACAACTATTAAAAAAGTTAGAATTATAAATCTCATTTGTTTGAGTAGTATTTCAATAAATTCTAACTTCTTAAGCTGAAATCTAAAAATTAATTATTTACTGAATGCTATATTTATTGAAATAGCAAATCACGAAATAGGTTTTGGATATAAGTCCTTATGATGCAATTGTTGTTGGTTCTGGAGCAACAGGAGGAATAGCTGCACTTACATTGGCAGAACAAGGGATCAAAGTTTTATTAATAGAAGCAGGGCCTCAAGTTAAAAGGGATGAAGCTAGTAATCATGAGCCAAACAGTACATTAAAAAGATTATCAGGAGTCATAACAAAAAAACATGCCAATCAGTGCCAGCATCCTGGTTATTGGAAAAATAATCCTGACTTATATTCAAATGAATTGAAGCATCCTTATGACTTCCCAAAAAAAAAGCCATTTCTTTGGACACAAGGTAAACAATATGGGGGTAGATCATTAACTTGGGGAGGCATAACATTAAGACTTTCCTCAGAAGACTTTCATCCGGCTAAAAAAGACGGATTCGGGCCAAACTGGCCTATTTCATACGAAGAAATTTCTCCGCACTACGATTTTATTGAAAATTTCTGCGGAATTTATGGACGAAAAGATGATATCAAGGAGGTCCCAAACGGTAAATATATTGGTGAAATTCCTCTTACAGAAAACGAAAATGTTTTCGGCAGCAAAGTTAAATCAAAATTAAACTATCCATTTATCCAATCAAGAGGATTTGACCGTAATTCATCTGTAAAAGAAAAAAATTGGCCCAAGTCCTCTAGCGTAGGAAGCTCTTTGAAAAAAGCTTTTGATACTGGAAATGTACAAATAATCTCTAATTACCTAGTGGAGTCTTTTGAGATTAACAGGATAACAGAGCTTGCCTCAAAACTAACGATTGTAAACCTAGAAAATGGACACAAAGAAGTATTGGATTGTGATTTAATTCTTCTTTGCGCATCAACAATTTCAACATTGAGAATACTACTGAACTCAGAATACAAATCAAATTCCTCAGGGTTTAAAGATAATTCTGGGAAATTAGGTAAATACCTAATGGATCACATATCTATCTGTAGATTTTTTTCAGTCCCAAAAGCAAAAAACTCAGATAATTCACTAAATAATCCTCCCGATCTTTCTGGAGCAGGCAGCTTCTTTATTCCTTTTGGTTCAAATTTACCAGAAATTGACGACATAAATTTCCATAGAGGTTATGGAATCTGGGGGGCAATTGATAGATTAGGGATACCTAAATTTTTACAAAAAGACGCAAACAAATCCATTGGCTTTCTTATCGCTCATGGTGAAGTCCTTCCTAGAGAGAAAAACTCAGTTTCTCTCTCAAGAAAAACAGATGAATGGGGAATACCAATTCCCTACATTGAATTCGAATGGAGCGAGAATGAGTTAAATATGGCAAAACATATGGAAAAAACAATACAAAAATCAGTCAAAGCAGCAAATGGGAAAATAAAAAATATTGATGAACTAATGAATATTCCATTAGGGAGTTTATTTACAAAAAATTTGATAGCACTTTCAGATAGTCCTCCTCCTCCTGGATATTATATTCATGAGGTAGGGGGAGCACCAATGGGGTTGAATGAAGAATATAGCGTAGTTGATAAATTTAACAGATTGTGGAGATGTAAGAATGTACTGGTACTAGATGGAGCATGCTGGCCCACATCATCTTGGCAAAGCCCCACACTTACAATGATGGCCTTGAGTAGAAGAGCCTGTTTAAATATTAAAAAGACTTAGAGGGTGTAAATAATTGATTTAAATAAATTTCTGAGACAGAATTATCTGTGCAACCGTTTTGAACGAGAAAAGTAGCTAATGCTGAATTTATAAGCTTATATTGATCCCAAGTCGGGTTACTTAATACGAAATCTTTCATAGTGTTATAAAGAGTTTCTGAAAGCTCTGTTTCTAATGAGACTTTATTTGAAGAGCACTCTACGAGTTTCTTATCAGTTAAATTTGTTTGGTTGATTTGATCCATAGATTTATTTTTTCTACATCAACAATAATGATATTTTTCTCTAAAAATATCAATAAAAATCTTCTGGTAAACTTTTCAAATTATCAAATAAGACTCATGTTATATGTAGGTTTTTAAAAAACTTCTTTTTCAAATAGGGAAATTGAATAGATCTTAAAAAAAAGTCAACAATAATGTTGAAGTCCTGTTTTTTTTGAAAAATACTGCCATTTCTAATCCAGTGTGGATTTGGACGTGGAAAACAACCTGTAAATTGTGGAAAATCTAGCTCAAAATACTTTCACGATTTTATATTAAGAATACTTATATATACTGAGTCTATTAAGACTAAGTCGAGAAAGAGACGGGTGATTCATTGATTTCAACGGATTTTCTTAAGATTTAGTCTTTATTAGGCAAGCGAAGCGTGACAGGTCCTAAAGGATGTTTTGAATTTGGATAAATACTATGGTGATGGTGATGGTGATTATGTTCATGTTGATGAGCCTCTACATGTTCATGTTCTAAGTAATCACCTCCTCCTTTGTCTGATTTTTCTTGATTATGAGTTGGTATTTGATTTTGTATTTCACAGGCACCATTACATTCAGGATCACATAAATCACAGCTGATACCCAAGCCCTCTACATGGTCATGATGACTTTCTTGGACCATTCCAACTTCTTTTTCAAAGCCAAATAAATTTGATCTATATTTACAAGTTGAGCAATTCATAAAATTATTACCTTCGTTATTAAGAATCTCTTCAATCCTTTCTACAAAAGTGTCGACCACATAAGACTGTGACGAAAGATATTTTGCATGTATAAATGAAATATTTGGATTATGAATCGCAACTAAATCACTTTGCCTTTTTATTCTTGTAACAAGGACACCTGAAAAAAGGAAATAAGGGAAAACAATTATATTTTTATAACCAAGTCTCACAACATTTTTCAAGCCAGGTTCAACAAGGGGGAAAGTTACTCCAGAAAAAACTGTTTCCCCCCACCCTAAACCAATACCCTCTACGATCATTCTCGTAATTTTTGAAACATTGGAATTCGCATCTGGGTCAGAAGAGCCTCTACCCACAACAACTAATAATGATTCTTCAGGTTTGAGATTATTATTTTGTTTAAATACTTCTTTTACTCTTTCACAAGCTGCACTAATCATTAAATTATTAATACCTAATTCTCTTCCATAAATTATTTCAATTCCTGTTTTACTTGAATAATTCATAAGTAGGCTAGGTATATCATTTTTTACATGGCCAGCAGCGAAAAGCATTGCAGGTATTGCAATTACTTTTTTTATAGAAAGATCTTTTAACTTGTCTAAAGCATCAACAATCGAAGGTTTAGCAAATTCCAAGAAACCATATTCAACTAAAAAGTTTGGATATCTTTTTTGGATGAAATTAGTTAATTCTTGAAATTCAGTAATGGCTAGTTTATTTCTACTCCCATGTCCACAGATAAGTATCGCGACTTGATTATTTAACTTCAAATCTAAATTATCCAAATTCAAATTATTACTTATACCATAATAGTAAAGAACAATATCATGTAGTGAAAAATAATAATAACTTGCTTGAAGTTCCAAATATCAACTCAAAGGATGCAAAATTAAAGAAATTAATTTATGACGTAGATGAATCCTTATTTAATGGGGATAACTATTCTTACGAAAAATTCGAGCACCTTTGCGTGTGTAGTGGAGGTACAACTTCTAGCTGTGCAAAAAATGGTTTTACAACTCTTGATCTAAGAAAAAATCACAGCAAAATTCATCTAGATAGAAAAACCAATTTAGTAACAATTGGAGGTGGTGTAATAATGGGGGATCTATTAAATCATTTACAAAAATATAATCGAAGTTTTCCAATCGGACTTTCTAAACTTCCTGGAGCAGGCTATATACTTACTGGTGGAGTAAGCCCGCTCAGTAGAACCTACGGATTAGCAATTGATAATATTGAATCAATTAAAGGTTTCTTGGGTAATGGCACATTTATTTCTTTAAAAGAAAATCAAATAAATCCAGAAGAACAATTGATTTGGGAAGCAATTAAAGGGGCTGCACCCTTCTTTTCAATTATTACCGAAATAGAACTTAAGACTATCCAAACTAATTCAATTAAGGTTATTGAAGGATTTGTAAATCTAAATGAACTTACAGAAATAATAAAACTATCAGAGGAATTTCCAGAAAATATTAGTCTTCAATGGATTTATGCCCAAAAAATTTACATATATATTTTGGCTGAACTCAAAAATAATTTAGAGGATAAAAGAACAGAAGAATGCCTAATGCTTCTAGACAAATTCCCTAATCTAGAAAAACAATTTTATGAAAACTTTAACAAAATAGATTTCTTCCCTAAGGAATTGAATTTATATGAGCTGAATGCAAATAACCATTCTGAGGTAATTAGTCTTCTTGGAGAAGATTTAAAAAATGATATCCCAATTTTCATAAAATGTTTGGATGAAATAATGGATAATAAACCTAATAATTCCTGTTACATTGCTTCTCAACAATTAGGTTGCAAAACTAAAAAGTTAAATCATGGCTCAAGCTTTTTTGTTCATAGAAAAAGCACTTGGAAACCATGGATATATGCATCATGGAAAAAAAATGATCTTCAAGAAAAAGAAGTCGCTTTAGAATGGATTTATAAATCGTGGAGCAAGCTTAAAAAGTTTTATCCAAATATTCACTTAGCCCAATTGCATAATCATTTGAATTCTCATGATGAAGAAATTACATTAGCCTTTGGAGATAGAATGAATGAATTAAAAACTTTAAAGAATATTTTTGACCCACAAGGAATTTTGCCTCCTTTATGAGGTAACTTCTTAACTATAAAGAAACTTAAAATGTCAAATTTCTCAAGATATTTATCTAAAAATTGGTTAGATGATCCAAAGTCAAATATTCTCTCAGGCTTAGTTGTTGCTTTTGCAATGATCCCAGAAGCAATTGCTTTTTCAGGTATAGCTGGTGTAGATCCTAAAGTTGGCCTTTTTGGTGCATTTTGCTTATCTATAACAATTGCGATTGTTGGAGGGAGAAGGGGGATGATCACTTCAGCTACAGGTTCAACAGCTCTTTTGATGACTGGACTTGTTGCTTATGGAGAATCACAAGCTCCTGGATTAGGAGTCCCATATCTTATTGCAGCTGGAATTTTAACTGGAATTTTCCAAATTCTTTGGGGATATTTAAGACTTGCCTACCAAATGCGATTCGTGCCAACGGGAGTATTAAGTGGATTTGTAAATGCACTGGCGCTTTTAATATTTCAAGCACAACTACCTCAGTTAGGAATAGGTATTAAAGAATCAAAAGGATTAATTGAACAAACTTTGAGTCAGTATCCAGTTAACTCTCAGATACCAGTAGTTTGGATTCTTGTAATCCTAGGATTAATAATTATCTATGGGCTTCCAAAAATCACAAAAGTAGTCCCATCTCAACTTATCGCGATAGTTGTAATTACTCTCATAAGCATATTCTTGAATCTAGATGTCCCAAAAGTTAGCGATTTAGGTAAATTACCTGATGGATTACCAAGTATTTCTCTTCCTTTTGGATCAATAGAAAATGGGAAAGTACCTTTTAGTCTTGAAACATTAGGAATTATTTTACCGACTTCACTTGCAATATCTCTTGTGGGTTTAATGGAAACCTTTTTAACTCAAGATATTTTAGACGATGTAACTGATACAAGTTCTAATAAAAATAAAGAAGCAAGAGGACAGGGAATCGCAAATATTGTGGCATCCTTATTTGGTGGAATGGCAGGATGTGCCTTAGTTGGGCAATCTGTTATGAATACTGAAAATGGTGGTAAATCTAGATTATCAACTCTCTCCTCAGGTATATCTCTACTAATTATGATTATCCTCTTGAAGTCTTGGATTGGAGCAATACCAATGGCTGCTTTAGTAGCAATCATGATAACGATCGCGATAAGTACAGCAGATATAAATGGATTAAAAAATATTAGAAAGATACCTAAAAGTGATACTGCAGTAATGCTTATGACTTTTGCGGTTACAATGCTGACAAAACCTCATAATCTTGCACTTGGAGTTATTGCTGGAGTTGCATTAGCTGCAATCCTTTTCAGCAGAAAAGTCGCAAAAGTTATAACTGTCTCAAGAGCTAAAGAAAATAATCTGACTACCTACAAAGTAAAAGGACAATTATTTTTTGTAAGTAAAATTTATTTCTTACAAGGGTTTGATATACATGAACATCCAGAAAATATTGTAATTGATATGTCTTTAGCTCATATTTGGGATCAAAGTGGCGTTGTTGCTCTTGAGCAAATTATTAGAAAGTTCCAGAATGGTGGTTCTAAAGTTGAAATTGTAGGATTAAATAAAGAAAGTCTTAACTTATTCGAAAGACTAGGTGGTATTGAAAGCGCTCATTAAAAAAGTTAATTAAGACTAACTTTTTGATAACAGAACCAAAGCCATTGTTGAAAAAGCAAATTCCTATGAGACCTCCAAGCGGTTTTTGAACTATTTGGATCGAAATTTTTAGGAGGAGGAACATTTCCCTTTTCTTTGTCTCTTTCAATTTCGCTAATAATTCTATGCACCGTGTATTCAGGATGACCTAAATGCATAAGTTGTTTTTGATCATTAGATTCAAATATTGTATATCCGACGTTTTCTCCATAAGCCAGCAAATTCAATTTCCCTTCTTTTTGGGCATTTTCCATCTCCGAGTCTGGTAGTCCTGCAAATCTACTTTGAGGACAAATGAATTCATCATCTTGTGTCCCCATCAAAGGATGACCAGGAACAAGACTTTTTAAAGGGAATACCCCAAATAATTTCCTATCAAAAACTTTCTTATCAACCCCTGCCAAATAAGCCAGAGCAAAGCCAGCCCAACATAATCCGAGAGTACTCGCACATGAATTTCTGGCTTCATTTACAATTTTCACAAATTCATCCCAATACTTAACCTCCTCAAAGGCTAGGTGCTCAATAGGTGCACCAGTAATAATGATTCCATCTAGCGGTTCTGGATTATTTGCTTCTTCCCAAGTTATGTATAGATTATTTAGATGATTAAGATCCCATGTTTTATAAGAGTGAGTTTTAAGCTTTATCCAAACTGGCTCAATTTGAAGAGGAGATAAACCAAGTGGATGTAGCAAGTTAAATTCATACTGTTTGCCAAGAGGCATGATATTTAAAATACCAATCCTAAGAGGACGTATATCCTGTCTTTTTGCCAATTCTGGTTCGATCCAAGATATATGATTTTTCTCGACATCACTAATCTTGTGATAGTTACTAGGAATTATTAAAGCCAATAAATCTCCTTTCCTATGTGATTTGTGAAAGTGCTTGTTCGAAATCTGCTTTTATATCATCAATATGTTCAATTCCGACAGAAACTCTTACCATCGTAGGAGTCACACCTGCGGATAATTGTTCTTCTTCAGATAATTGCTGATGAGTTGTTGAAGCAGGATGAATTACTAATGTTTTAGAGTCACCTACGTTAGCAAGGTGGCTCGCCAATTTCAAGGAATCAATAAATTTTACTGCATTTTCATAACCCCCATTTAGGGAGAACATAAGCATGCAACCCATTCCCCTTCCAGTAGTATATTTTTGGGCCCTAGAGTAATATGGATCAGATTCTAGGCCAGGATAATTAACACTACTCACATTAGAATTAGAATCTAACCATTTTGCCAATTCAAGAGCATTAGAAGTTTGTCTTTCTATTCTTAAACTTAGAGTTTCCAAACCCTGCAATAGCAAGAAAGAATTAAAAGGACTTTGAGCTGACCCCCAGTCTCTAAGGCATTCAAGTCTTGCTCTTAACGCAAAAGCTATATTTCTGTTATCAGGTACTCCCAAAGATTTGCAGATATCACTACCGAAACCAAAAGCGTCCCAATGAACGAGCCCATGATAAGCAGCGCTTGGCTCACTCATTAATGGGAATTTACCATTTCCCCAATCAAAGGTTCCGGCATCAACAATAACCCCACCGATACTTGTTCCATGTCCACCGATCCATTTTGTTGCACTTTCTACAACAACATCGGCTCCAAAATCAATTGGTCTTATTAAAGCACCACCAGCACCAAGGGTATTATCCACTATTAGAGGAATTCCATTCTCTTTTGCCAAAGCGGAGAGTCCCTCAAAATCTGGAATGTTGAACCTAGGATTTCCCATTGATTCGACATATATTGCTTTTGTTTTATCATCAATTTTATTTCTAAAACTATCGATACTATCACCATCTGCAAATTTAACATCTATTCCTAATCTTGGAAATTGTACTTTAAATTGATTATAGGTCCCACCATATAGAAAAGATGTAGAGACAAAATTATCCCCTGCTGTCATGCAGTTCACGATTGCCAAGAATTGAGCAGCTTGACCTGAAGAAGTTGCAAGTGCTGCCATACCTCCCTCCAGAGCTGCCATTCTTTTTTCGAAAACATCTGTGGTGGGGTTCATAAGTCGAGTATAAATATTTCCAAATTCTTTTAATCCAAACAGATTAGCTCCATGCTCGGCATTATCAAAGACATAGGAACTAGTTTGATAAATGGGTACTGCTCTAGAATTTGTAGTTGGATCAGGCACTTGGCCTGCATGTAACTGAAGTGTCTCGAACTTTTGGTTGCTCAAAATTTTAAAATAATCCTATTATCTATTTAACTTAAAAAAGTTCCAAAAAAAAACAAAAAAAAGATAAATATTTATAAATCCTTTTTTAATGAAGGGTAATTATCTTTCATATATGAACTGAAATCTTCTTTTATCGTAGATCTAAGTTTCTCAATATTTGCAAAATCAATTATAGGAAAAGTTTTATTAGCCTCAGGATCTTTTTCAGTAATTGATTTCCAGTTCTTACCTACATCTTTTTCAGAGTTGTATAGAACTTCGTCAAAATTGAAACACTTATCATTGTTCTTAGCATCAAATTCGATAAAAGCTTTATTTATAAGCTCTTTTCTATTTTCGAATAGATTTTTAGCTTTTAAAGTATCTGGAAGACCCATAACTGGTT
>QCQS01000026.1 GCA_003212115.1 Prochlorococcus sp. AG-455-E15
TGCAGCAAGAACATTTACTAAATAATTTTTCCTCAAATTTAAATCTCTTAAAGATCTTCCAATAAATTCCTCTGGGACTGTTATTTCATCTATACCAGTTTGATTATCTAGTTCCAATCTTTCGATTAGGTTTGGTCTTACTAGTTCTAAACCTAATCTTTCTCCTTGCATCCTAGATGGGAAAACAACTTTATCTGCACCTACTCTTTTTAACATTTTTTCGTGCAAGTCACTGGTAGCTCTCGCTATTACTCTTTTCACTTTGCTACCTTCACTATCCTTAGCAATAAGAGTAGTAGTTATACTAGCTTCAATGGGTTCACTAATACCCACAACAACAGTATTCATTTCAAGAATTCCCGATTCCTTCATAGACTCTTCATCAGTACAATCTACAACTCTCGCTTCTATCGAAGGTTCTAATTGCCTTAAATCATCAATAGCTTTTTCCGAATAATCTGCAGCCAAAACATCTGCACCATTACTAATAAGTTCTCTGCAAACTGCGGTTCCAAATCTTCCAACGCCGACAACTGCAAAAGTGAGTGCTTCATTTTCTCTCTTTTGAGACCACTGCCACCAATCAGCCATAATAAAACTCAGTCAATTCTAAACATATAGATCAGCCCTAGGATAGCCAATTCTCTTTTGTCTATCTATTCTACTCTTATAAAGAGCCTGCCAAAGTGCACTTAAAAGCAAAAGGATCCCAAGTCTGCCCACGAACATACCCACAATAAGAATAAATTGACCAAAATGATTTAATTTTGCAGTTAAACCAATATCAAAACCAACTGTTGCAAATGCAGATATGCAAGTGAACAGAATTTCTAGAAATGTAAAGGATTCTTTTTTAACAAAAGTATTAGTTGTACTAAGTAACATTGCCATTAAAAGAACAAAAAGCAAGGATCCAACTGTGATTCCAACTGCTTTTAGAATAACTTTATCTGAAATTAATCTATTGCTAATAATTACATCTTTCTGACCTCTTAAAGTTGATCTAGTTGCAGCCATTAAAGCAATAAATGTAGTTGTTTTTATTCCTCCACCAGTACCTCCGGTACTTGCTCCAATAAACATAAGTGTCATTAATAATAAGAGGCCCGTATCTGATATAGAGTTCAAAGAAATCGGAAAATTTGTAAAGCCTGCAGTTCTTGCACTTACTGTTTCGAAGATAGATGACATTAACCGTTCAAACAAATTTAAATCATTAAAAAATTGACTATTTAGCAATGATTCAGTGATAAAGAATCCTAGTGATCCAAACAATATTAAAGACAAACTTGTCCTAATAACCAGTCTGGAATGAAGGCTTAATTTCCTATAAGAAAGATTTTTTTTATGACTCCAAATATCATCAATAACCCGCCAGCCCAATCCACCCATAACAATGAGAAAAACAAAAACACTATTCACCAAATAATTGGTTCTATAGTCTTGAAGACTATTTGACATTAACGAAAATCCTGCATTGTTATATGCAGAAATACTATGAAAAATCGAGGACCATAGTCTTTCCCAATTATTTTGAATA
Source organism: Prochlorococcus sp. AG-455-E15 (assembly GCA_003212115.1). Taxonomy (GTDB): domain Bacteria; phylum Cyanobacteriota; class Cyanobacteriia; order PCC-6307; family Cyanobiaceae; genus Prochlorococcus_A. Next base: position 1,541 of record QCQS01000026.1, read on the forward strand.
TCTACAAATCCAAAAGAATATAAGACAATTGCGCCCAAGGATATGATACTAATCGCCGTAATAGCAATGCTTTGAAAAGTTCGACCAATTCCTCCAACTCCAAATTCATCTAAAGTCTTTCCTTTGTCTAATCTAGTTCTGAGTTTTGTCCCCTTCACAACAAACCCTTGTAAAAATGTTGTAATGGCCATTAATCCTAGACCACCTGATAAAAGCATAAAAGCTAAGAAAACTTGGCCAAAGAAATTTAAATCAACACCAATATCTATTATGGTTAAGCCGGTAACGGTTATAGCAGAAGTTGATGTAAAAAATGCTTCCCACAAACCAACCTTTGAAGATGAACATAATGGAGAACTCAAAATTAAAGTTCCAAGACAAATAATAAATAAACCTGTAACAATAGTAAATTGAGGTACAGATAGCTTTTTGTATGCATCTTTTAACTTATAAACTTTACTTGTGAATTTCACGATATTACCCGTAATTTAAAATTATCAATGCCGGTACTGTAAAAGACATTATAAGTGTTAATCCAGCTCCGTATTTTGCGATATCAAAAAACCTATATCTTCCAGGACCATAAACCATTAAATTTGTTTGATAACCCATTGGAGTCAAGAAAGATTGACTAGCACCAAATAAAACAAGCATTATTAAAGCACTTGGTGAAATCCCTAAAACATTTGAGAATTCAATAGCAACAGGCAAAATCAAAGCAACCGAAGCAGCATTACTTATAAATTGTGTAAGAATAACTGTCGATACAAAAATTAGGACTAGTGCAAAATACAGAGGCATTCCATTAAGGGCAAAATTTAGATTGACAGCAATTAAATCTGCTAATCCTGTTACTTGCATAGCCACACTAAAACATGATAAGGACCCCAACAATAAAATGACGTCTAACCTAATTGATTTTTGAATCTCTGCAGGTCTTAAACATCCACAAGCAACCATAGCAATTACTGCTAAAAGAACTGAACCTACTAATGGAATATTAGAAACCGCAGGCAAAACTACCATTCCTATTGCAATTGCAATTGATATAGGTTTTTTTATCAAAAAAGGTAAGTCATCTTCGAATTGATCTAAAACAAGTAAATCATTACTAGCTTGCAAACCTCTTATTGAATCTAACGGTGCTTGCAATAATAAAACATCTCCAGCCCTTAAAACAGCTTGACCTAATCTCTCCTGAACAGTTTGTTGACCTCTTCTTAATGCTAAAACCGTTGCATTATGACGCTGCCTAAATCTTAATTCTCTCAAACTTGCACCCGCTAGAGTTGAACCAGCTGGCAGCAGGGCTTCAAAGGTCTTAGTACCTTCATCATCTGAGAAAACATTAGCTGCATCGAAAGAAGTTTTGTTTTCTCCTAACAAAATGGTATGTTCCTGCTGCAATCTAAATAAGTCAGCTCTTGTAACTCGGATTATTAATCTATCATCCGGCTCAATCTTTCTATCAGCCAAAGGAGGAAGAATAACTTTTCCATTTCGTTGCAATTCCAGAACATCAACGTCAAATCGTCTTTGCAATCTACTATTTCTGACAGATTGTCCAACTAATTCTGAAGTAGAGGGAATAGTAACTTCAGTAAAATATATATTCATATCACCATTTTTAACAAACTCCTTCTCTCTTCCTCTATCTGGCAAAAGCATGTCAGAAACTAGAATCATATAGGTTGTACCTATAAGCCACACAGGAATTCCTATTGAAGTCAAACTAAATAATTCCAAAGCTCCATAACCTAATTGTTGACTAATATCACTTACAAGAAGATTTACTGAGCTGCCTAATAATGTCAGAGTTCCACCGAGTAAAGTAGCAAAAGAAAGAGGTAATAAAACTTTTGATGGGGATATATTTCTTCGCTCGCACCAACTTTCAACTAAAGGTAACAAAGATGCCACTACTGGTGTATTAGGTACTATTCCAGATATTGGAGCAATCAAAAAAGCTATTAAAGAAATTAATTTCCTAGGAGTTTTTATTCTTTCAGAAGAAATCAATTCTCTTACTCTGTCTAAAGCACCACTTTTAAATAATGCAGAAGAAACTGCGAATAAACCCATAAGAGTAATTAAGGATGGGCTACCAAATCCAGCTAAAGCTTTTTCAGGAGAAAGGACACCTGTAGCTATGAATATTCCAACACATAACAAACCAGTCAATTCTGGCGCAATAGTATTTTTTATAAATAAAATTATTGACATTATTAAAACAACTACCGTTATAAACGCATCAAAATTATTAATAATTACTGCAATTAAATTCATACGAAACTTATTTAACTCAATATACCCAAAAACAAAATTTCAAAAAAGTTTAATTGGAATTATCTTTTTTAAGAAACTGTTTAAAAAAAGATTTTTTTTGGAATATCCATGAAGATGCAGATTTTAAGCTTTCAGTAATATCAGGCAACTTGGAAGCATATATTAGTCTTCTTGCCTCAAAAGCCAATTTCCCAGATAAAGTAATCCCAAGCCCGGAAATTGAAGCTTCGCCTATTCCTAAGCTAATCATTTCACCATTGTCTTTAAATTCAAAGGGTAGAGGATCCTTCCCTTGAATCAAAAGTTCCAAATTATTAGCCAGATGATTTCCCTCCTGCATAGCGACTTGAGCAGTTATAGGTAAATCCTCCATTCCTTCAATAACTGAAATATCGCCAATAGCAAAACAGTTTTTATATTTTTCTATTTGCAAATTATTATTAACTAAAATTCGTCCAAATTTTTTTGTTATTTGATCAGTTTCCAAGTAAGACAAATTAGGGGTCACGCCTGCAGTCCAAATAACAATATCTTTATCCAAAGAAGTTATTCCAGCCTCACTAGAAATACTAATTTTAGTTTCTGAGACTTCTTTAACTATGGAATTCAAAAGAACGTTTATTTTTCTTTTTTCTAATGCCTTCTCTGCTTGCTCTCTATTAAAAATTTTGTTTTTATTGAGGATTTCATTTGATTTTTCTATTACATTAATTTCAAATTGGTCTGGAAATATATCTTTAATTTTGCAAGCCAACTCAATGCCAGAGGGACCACCTCCAACTATAAATAACTTTTTATGCAACGCAGTATCTTGTGATTTTTTTAAAAAAGAATTTAATTTATTTAGATCGTGAACATCATTAAAAAAATAACAATTTTCATCTATACCTTTTATAAAAAAACTATTTGGAATGGATCCTGTACAAATAACAAGATACTGATAACTTAATTTTAAATTGTCACTAAATTCAAGTATATTTTCTTTGAAAGAAATTTTAGTCAAACAATTTCTTAAAAAAGTTATGCCAGCATCAGAAAAAATATTTGCAAATTTTGGAGTGGCTTCCCAACTTCTTATTTCTTTACTTAAAACTTCGTACATTAGGGGTTTAAATATAAAGTTAGTTTCAGAATCAACTACAAGAATCGGCAAAGAAGGATTAAGATTCTTTAAATTCAAAGCAAATGTCATACCTGCAAAACCTGCTCCAACTATTACTATTGGTTTTTGTATTGATTTCATTAGAGAAATATTGTTATCCATAAATGTATTATTAAACTATACGAATAATTTTTAAATTAAGCGAAATAACATTAAACGCATAACCGGATTCAAGAATGATTGAAAAAATCCACAAAGATATTCAAACTAACTTGAGGAAACATAATCAAGAGTTAGTAGATATGAATCCTCAAGAAATGCTTTCGTGGGGTTATGAAAAGTTTGATAATCAATTTGCTATTACAACAAGTTTTGGTATACAGTCATCAGTCCTTTTAGATATGGTCAGTAAATTATATCTACAAAAAAAAATCAAAATATTTTGGATAGATACAGGTTACCTGCCTCCTGAAACATACCATTACGCTGAAAAGCTTATTGATAATTTATCCTTAGAAGTTGAAGTTCTGCAAAGTGAATTATCTCCAGCAAGAATGGAGGCCAAATACGGAAAACTTTGGGAAACAAATAAAGAGAGTGATTTAGATAAGTATCATGAATTGAGAAAAATAAGACCTTTAGAAAGTGGTCTGGAAAAATATAATATTTCCTGCTGGGCAAGCGGAGTTAGATCAAGTCAAACAGACAATAGAAATAAAATGAAATTCCTCGACATAATTCGTAAAAGACTCTCTTTAAGACCTTTATTAAATTGGACAAATAAAGATATTTATTATTATATGGAAGAGAATAATTTACCTGCCCATCCACTTTTTATCAAAGGTTATTCTTCTGTAGGAGATTGGCATTCAAGCAGTCCCGATGGTATTGAAACAAAGGGCAGAGATACAAGATTTGGGGGGATTAAACAAGAATGTGGAATACACACTAATAATTAAAATGATCATAGAATAATGATCTCAGATATAAATTTTTTATTAGTAGGCAATAGTAGGCTTCATTGGGCAAAATATTCTAAAAATCGATCTAAATTCTTTCATACCGAGAAAGAGGGAAAAGTTCCCAAAAATATAGATCTTGATCAATTAATTTGGGCTTCTGTAGGTAAATTACCAAATTTTTTGCTGAAAAAAGAAAATGAGATAAAAACTAAAGATATTCATTTATCAAATCTTCCTGATTATTTTGGAATTGATAGAGCTCTTGCTTCTCTTGCAGCTCTAAAAATTATTGAAAACCCTTTAAAAAAAGATTTTCTAATAGCAGATTTTGGAACAATATTATCGATAACAAAATTAAATTCAAATGGATCTATTATTGGAGGTCAACTTATTCCAGGTTTTCTAACACAATTAAAATCAATGGAACAAAATACAAAAAATCTTAAAGTTCCAAAAAAATATGATATTCCGATCAAAGATTTTTTAATAAATACAGAAGAAGCAATTTTAAAAGGAGTAATCAACTCTCTTACTGGGGTGATTAATAGTTTATTTAATCCTGAAAACGATATTTTAGTAATCTGTGGTGGAGACTCTGAACTCCTAACAAAATCACTAAAGACTCAAAAAGAAAATATTATTAAAGCTCCTAATTTAGTTATGGAGGGAATGATTATTCACCACCTGACCATAAAAAATTAGCTTAACTTAAGGTCTGCAATTATATGATCAGCCATTATTGCTGCTTTTACTTTTAAGTATATTTTTTCGATGTTACCATCAGTATCAATCAAAAAAGTATTTCTCATCATTCCCATATATTCTTTTCCCATGAATTTTTTAAGTCCATAGCTATCGTAATCAGAAGAAACTTTAAAAGGTTCAGGATCAGTTAAAAGAATAAAAGGTAAATTAAATTTTTCTATAAACTTCTGATGAGAGGAGGCATTATCTTTACTAATACCGAGCACAACAATATTATTTTTTTGGAGCAAATCCCAATTCTCTTTAAAATTACAGGCTTCTTTAGTACATCCTGGAGTATTATCTTTTGGGTAAAAATATAGTATTATTCTTTTACCTTTAAAATCATTAAGAGAAACTTCTTTCTCAAAAGAATCTTTTAATTTAAATTCTGGTGCTTTGTCGCCAACCTTAAGAGCCATTGAAATTATTGAATGAGTATGAATATAAAATACCAAAAATTTGGTTTTATGAGATTAAAGGTGTGCAAGATGTCGCAACGTTAGAAGAAATTAAAACTGCAAAAAAGCTAACAAATTCAAGATCAAAGATTTTTTTAGAAACAAGAGCTTATTTGCGACAATCACTTTCAACACTTTTTGATTTAGATCCCCTAGAAATTCCAATTAATGCTTATCCTGGAGAGCCTCCAAGTTTACCCTCTGGCATGGGAAATATAAGTTTAAGTCATTGTAAAGATGCCATTACTATAGTCTGGCATGAAAGCAAAATTGGGATTGATATTGAGAGAACAGATAGAGATTTTAATCATAAAAAATTTGCAGAAAAATATTTTTTTCATACCAATAAATCAAACCATAATAATTATTTAACAAAAAATATGATATTAAATCAATGGTGTGCTGTTGAAGCGGCTATAAAATGGGATCATGGAAAATTAGCTAAAGACATTAACCATTGGCAATTTTTTGAAAATCCAAAAGAGTTAATTCATAAGAAGAAAAACATACGTTTACATTATTCAAAGATTAACTTCCATAACTGGACTATCGCTTTAGCATACGAAGAAAACACTTCTTCTAATCCTGAGATTATTTGTTGTTCGAAAAATTTTTAGTTTTCTTTTCTTCTCAGCAGTTCTTCATATTGAGTTTTTTCCCATCCATTATGATTTGGTTCCCATATTTTTAAACCTCTTAAAGATTTAGGAAGATATTCTTGTGCGACCCAATTACCTGGATAATTATGAGGATTAACATATCTATTAGAATTATTTTTTAAATGAAGTGGCACATCAAAAGCATTGATAGATTTGATTGTCTCAATTGCTTTAAATATACTTTTCGTACTATTACTTTTTGGAGATATAGCTAAATATAAAGAAGCCTGCGTTAAAAAATATAATCCTTCTGGAAAACCAACTCTATCAAAAGCATCACAACAAGATTGTACAACTACTATTGCATTAGGATCGGCTAATCCAATATCTTCACTGGCAGATATAAGTAGTCTTCTAAAAATAAAATTAGGATCTTCACCAGCCTCCAGCATATTCGCAAGCCAAAATAAAGTTGCATCTGGATCAGAACCTCTTATGGACTTAATAAAGGCACTTATTACATCGTAATGATTTTGACCATTTTTATCATAAACAATATTTTTCTTTTGAAGTGCATCCTCTGCTATTGAGAGATTAATTTTGATTTCTTTTGAATCATTTTCAGCAGTTGTTTCTATAGCCATCTCTAGCGCATTGATTAATGTTCTTGCATCTCCTCCAGAAAATTTAATGAAATGCCCTATAGCATCTTGAGTTAAATAAATCTTTTTTGAATCTTTGTGTTTTGAATAGTAAGTAATGACTTTTTGTATTATTTTCTGCAAATCATTTTCTCCCAAAGGAAGTAATGTAAAAATACGAGACCTGCTAACAAGCGCTTTATTAACAGCAAAGAAAGGGTTTTCAGTTGTAGCACCAATAAAAGTTATAGTTCCATTTTCTATTGAAGGTAATAAAGCATCTTGCTGAACTGCTGTAAATCTATGAACCTCATCGATAAATAAAATTGTTTTTCTTTTTGAATTTATTAATCTATCTTTTGCATTAGCAATTTCATTTCTTAATTCTTTGACACTTGATAATACTGCATTTAACTTAATTAATTTTGACCGCGTATTAAAGGAAATAATTTCAATTAGGGTAGTTTTTCCAACACCAGGTGGGCCAGAAAAAATAAAATTACTAATCTTATCTTTTAAAATTGCACTTCTTAAAAGCGAATTCTCATTCAGGATTGGTTGTTGGCCAAAAAAATCTTCCAAAGTCTTTGGTCTTAATTTATCTGCCAAAGGTGCATTATTTTCTATTTGAGAATAATTAGTAAATAAATTTTCTGAATGCATATAAATAAAATCAAAAAATCATTACTTGCAATTCTATGTAATTACTGTAGGAGTTTCCATTTGAGTAAGTTTTGAAATATTCAATAAAGCATCTAAATCATTTATTAGAGGTTTCAAAGCGATCTGTGGATTTAAAGAAAGATTCTGTTGAGGATCGAAAAATTTCTCAAAGTAAAGTCTTAATGTTGCACCCTTAGTTCCAGTTCCAGAAAGGCGCACAATTATTCGAGAATTATCATCAAGGACTAATCTTAAACCTTGATTTTCACTTATGGAATTATCAACGGGATCTAAATATGAAAAGTTATCGGCAACTTTAACTAAATGGCCAGCAAAACAATTTCCCTTTAAATTTTCGAGCATAGAAGTTAGATTACCAAAGATTTGATTAGCAATATTTGAGGGAATTGCCTCATAATCATGTCTTGAATAATAATTCCTACCAAATTGTTTCCAATGATTCTGCATCAAATCACTTACCGAACATTTTTTCTCAGCTAAAACTTGTAACCAATACAAAACTGCCCATAGTCCATCTTTCTCTCTCACATGATTACTACCTGTCCCGAAACTTTCTTCTCCACATAAAGTAATTAAATTAGAATCTAAAAGATTTCCAAAAAACTTCCAACCAGTAGGTGTCTCGAAACAAGGTATATTTAATGCTCGCGCAACATTATCAACAGCTGAGCTAGTTGGCATGGATCGTGCCACACCTGTAATACCATCTTTATAACCAGGGACACATTTCGTGTTAGCAGTGATAACTGCGAGGCTATCACTAGGATTTACAAAACATCCACTTCCTAAAATCATATTCCTATCTCCATCTCCATCGCATGCAGCACCAAAACTATAAGATTTTTTATTTAATAACAAATCAGCCAAGTGGGATGCATAAGTAAGATTAGGATCAGGATGTAAACCTCCAAAATCTTTTAAAGGGTTACCATTCATGACACAATCATGTGCAAGTCCCATTTTTTCAACAAAAATATTTTTTGCATATGGGCCTGTAACCGCATTCATAGCATCAAAAATTAATGAGAAGTCTTTTTTTAAAAAATCACTAATTTGATCAAAATCAAAAATTTTCTCCATCAAATTAGAATAATCTTTTAATCCATCAATAATTTCTAAGGTAGTTTCACCATAAGAATAAGTTCCATATTCATTAAAATCAGGCAATTGAATTTTACAAATTTTATAACTAGTTAGTAATTGTGAAGCCTTGAAAATCTTATTAGTAATTATCTCAGGAGCTGGGCCACCATTAGAAATATTCAATTTCACGCCAAAGTCACCATCAATCCCCCCAGGATTATGGCTTGCAGAAAGAATAATTCCACCAATAGCGTTTTCTTTCCTAATTAAATGTGATGTCGCAGGAGTAGATAATAAACCGTATTTTGGAACAATAACCCTTTGAACTTTATGAGCAATGCATATTTGAACAATTTTTTCTATTGCTTCAATATTGCCATATCTTCCATCTCCACCAACTACTAATGTTGAACCTTTTAAAGGTTCTAATGATTGTAAGATTGCTTCAATAAAGATTTCTAAATAATGTTCTTCCTGGAACTTTAAAGTACTTTTTCTTAAACCAGAAGTACCTGGTTTTTGATCTAGAAAAGGAGAATTGATATTAATTACATTAACTTGAGTCATATTTTTAAAAAACTTCCAAAAATCTAACTAAATTAATGAGGCATTTCGGATGTTCTTAACATAGCGATAAACCATAGTGAAGAAATTAATAATGCACTAAGAATTCCATAGTTAACACCAAATTTTGAAATTGTAATTGGAACTATTAGTGGAAAGGTTAATGCACCGAACAATGGAGTAAAAGCCACAATTTTTTTCAGCATTAATTTAATTGATTAAAACCATTCAGTCTCAGCATTATCTTTTTCATTAGTATCGTCAAGTGGTGTAGTTCTATCAAATTTCATTGTTATGCTTTTTTCTTGCTCACCAGATACATCAACAGCTTTAATATCATATTTTTGAGTCCCATCTCTAAATGGAACTTGAATCCTAAAAGTACCATCTGCAGCAAGAGGTACATCTTCTCCACCTATTGTCAGTTTTGCAGAAGGCTCTGTAGCTCCATAAACAATTAGTTCAGCATCAGCTACTAGCCAAAAAGATCTATTTTTAACAATTCCGCTTCCAGAATCATTTAAACCTGATGACCATTTACCAGCACCAGAGTCTGTGAGATTATCATTAAGGTTTGTTGAATTTAGATTTTCCATGAATTCTTCAGAACCAACTTTTCTTCTGAGAGGAATATTAGTTGCTGCTTGGTATAACCTTTCATGCATACCACTTTGTTCTGAAAAATCAGGATTTGAAATATCTGGAATTGACTCTGAAGTAGAGTCCAAATTAAAAGGTACAAATTTATCGAGGATTTGCTCAGAAGGATGAGAACCAGGAACGTGGCTTATAGAAGAAAATGCCAATGACATCCAATTAAAACCATATTTGTAACCTAATTCAACTTTATAGTCTCTATCGGCAAGAGGGATTGGCAAGTACCACTCGGTACTGTAACTATCAACAGCTATCTCCCTTAATGTTCCTTGATTCAAATTGCTACCTTCAGAACCAGATGCATCAAATAATCGTAAACATAATTTATTAGCCCCCAGAGATTGTGCTTTTTCTCGATCTGCATCAGAAATTTGCCAAAAAACGTAAGCCCAATCTGGGTCTCGGGGTAGGAAAACTACATTTGTTTTAACATCTTTATTAGTGTTGAAAGTATTTGAATCAAAAGTTTCTTCAGATTTTGGTTGGGTTGAGCTTATATGTGTTTTTTTAACAGTTTTTTCTTGATATTTGAGTATTAAGTCAACCAAAACAGCCTTTGTTTTACGGCTATATAGCGGAACTGATAATTTACTTGCTTCTTGACGTAATTGTCTGAGGGTAAGTGAGAGTAATTGATCTTTATTCATGATCCCATCAGCCACTTTAAAATCTCCGTTTTTGTTTGGGATCAGTATGTTCTTTTTTTTTGGGAATTGTGTGTCTTTTTGACCGGTCGTCAGGATCCTCTGACTACTCAAAAATTCTCGAAATTCATATTTCTCGTCAAAACAATTGGTATTAAAGGAAAAAGTAGATTTTTAGATTTTGTTCTAATGTAAATTGATTTTCTTTTTTTTTAATTTTTATTACCTGAATTTGTTAACGACTCAACAAAAATATATTTTTTCTTCGGGATCAACTTGAAGGTGCTATCGCTGTTCAACTAGAAGTACTAGATCATCTATCTCTAAATCCTCAATATTTTTACCTATCGTTTTTGAAAAAGTACTTAATTTTTTTGAGGTAGATTCCAATTGCTCATAAAAAAGATCACTAAATTTTTTATCATCAAATTTTTTAGATTGACTATCACACCATTCTTTTAGAGAATTTTTATTTTGATACTCAAGACTATTATCTGTATTGATAATTTTTAAAATCTGGAGACAATGAGCAAGTATTCTTACATGATGTTTCTGCATTATTGGCAGATCAAGATCATCAATTTCTTGAATAGTTTGCATGTTGAATGGGTTAGACAAGGGATCAGGATGTTTAGACATTAATTTTTAGTTTTAATAAAGGAAAAAAACTCAATATTGGGGGTATCTTTCGTTAAAGTATATAAAGCTAATTGTAATAGGTTATTTTTTAGATAACATGGTCAACGAGAATTTAGTAAAAGATGTAGTAAAGGAGCCTTACAAATATGGTTTCGTTACTGATATTGAAACTGAAAAAATAGCGAAGGGATTAAATGAAGATATCATTAGATTAATTTCAAAGAAAAAAGAAGAGCCAGAATACCTCCTTGATTTTAGATTAAAAGCTTTCAAAAAATGGCAAAAGATGGAAGAACCTGATTGGGCAGGGTTGGGACTCAAAAATATCGATTATCAAGATATTATTTATTATTCTGCTCCGAAACAAAAAGAGAAAATTTCTAGTTTAGAAGAAGTTGATCCCAAACTTCTTGAGACTTTCGACAAATTGGGAATACCTCTTACTGAGCAGAAAAAACTCACAAATGTAGCAGTAGATGCCGTATTTGACAGTGTCTCTATAGCTACAACATTTAGAGAAGAACTTGCTGAATATGGTGTTATATTTTGCTCAATTAGTG